>JBBSLM010000357.1:0-2846 GCA_038255245.1 Sphingomonadales bacterium | reverse complement strand
CGTCCGCGCGCCATTCACCGACGCGGCGTTCTTCCGGGCCGCGATCCTGATGCGGCTCCTCGCGCCGGTCGCCGCGGGTGCGGCGCTCGTCCGCTTCGACGTCCGCGCTCGGCACTGCCACGGCGATTTCCGGCGTGATCTCGGTTGCGCCGTCCCCCAGCGGCATTTCCTCATCGGCCGGCGCCGGCGCGGCGGCCGCGCCTTCCGCGGTCTCGATCACGACCAGAGTCGAGCCGATCGGAATCTGATCGCCGACCTCGCCGGCCAGCTCGAGCACGCGGCCCGATACCGGCGATTCCAGCTCGACCGTCGCCTTGTCGGTCATCATGTCGGCGAGCTGCTGGTCTTCCTTGACCTCGTCGCCCACCTTGATGTGCCAGGCAACGATCTCTGCCTCGGCAATGCCCTCGCCAATGTCGGGCAGGCGAAATTCGTAACGCGCCATCTTGCGGTCAGCCCTCCAGAGCTTGCTTGAATGCATTGCCGAGCCGCACCGGCCCGGGGAAGTAGGCCCATTCGAGCGAGTGCGGATAGGGTGTGTCCCAACCGGTCGCGCGGACCACCGGCGCTTCGAGGTGGTAGAAGCAGCGCTCCTGCACCAGAGCCGAGAGCTCGGCCCCGAAGCCTCCGGTCCGGGTCGCCTCGTGCACCACCACGCAGCGGCCGGTCTTCTTCACCGATGCCTCGATCGTCTCGATGTCCACGGGGACGATGGTGCGCAGGTCGATCACCTCCGCGTCGATCCCGGCAGCCTCGGCTGCCGCGAGCGAAACGTGAACCATGGTGCCGTAGGCCAGGATGGTGAGCTGCTCGCCCTCCTTTACCACCCGCGCCTTGCCGATGGGGACGGTGTAGTGACCGTCCGGCACTTCGGAATCGGGATGCTTGGACCAGGGCGTCACCGGCCGCTCGAAGAAACCGTCGAACGGGCCGTTATAAATGCGCTTCGGCTCGAAGAAGACGACCGGATCGTCATCCTCGATCGCGGCGATCAGCAGCCCCTTGGCGTCATAGGGCGTGGAGGGAATCACCACCTTCAGCCCGGCGACGTGCGCGAACAGGGCCTCGGGCGACTGGCTGTGCGTCTGCCCGCCGAAAATGCCGCCACCATAAGGCGAGCGGATCACCAGCGGGACGTTCCATTCGCCGGCGGTGCGGTAGCGGATCTTGGCCGCTTCCGAAACGATCTGGTCGTAGCCGGGATAGATATAATCGGCGAACTGGATTTCGGCGACCGGACGCAGGCCGTAGCAGGCCATGCCGATCGCGGTGGCCATGATGCCGTTCTCGCTGATCGGCGTGTCGAACACCCGGGTCTTGCCGAATTTCTTCTGCAGATGCTCGGTGACGCGGAAGACGCCGCCGAAATAGCCGGCATCCTCGCCCATCACGACGACATTGTCGTCGCGTTCCATCATCACATGGTGGGCGTCATTCAGCGCCTGGATCATGTTGCGGACGGTCATGCCGGCGTTCCTCCGCCAAGCTTCGTCGCCAGCTCCGCGGTCATTTCCGCCTGCTGCTCCTTCAAATGCCAGGGCAGTTCGGCAAAGACATCCTCGAACATCGACTCGACCTGCTGCGGGAATTCGATCGTGGCGGCGCGCAGCACGCCATTTTCTTCCGCCTGCTTCTGCGCGGCGCGGACCTCGGCGTCGATCTCGGCATCCATCGCCGCTTGGCGGGCATCGTCCCACTCGCCGAGCAAGCGCAGATGCTGGGCCAGCCGCTCGACCGGGTCCCCCAATGGCCAATTCTCGGGCTCTTCCTTCGGCCGGTACCCCGTGGGATCGTCGGAGGTGGAATGGCCTTCCTTGCGGTAGGTGAACATCTCGATCAGCGTCGGGCCGAGGTTCGACCGCGCCCGGTCCGCCGCCCAGCGGGTCGCGGCATAGACGGCCAGCGCGTCATTGCCGTCCACGCGCAGGCCGGGCAGCCCGTAGCCGATCGCCCGCGCCGCAAAGGTGGTCAGCTGGCCGCCGGCAATGCCGGAGAAGCTGGAAATCGCCCACTGATTGTTGACGATGTTGAGGATCACCGGGGCGCGATAGACGCCGGCAAAGGTGCAGGCGGAATGGAAATCGCCCTCGGCGGTCGAACCGTCGCCGATCCAGGCCGCGGCGATCCGGCTGTCGCCCTTGATCGCGCTCGCCATCGCCCAGCCCACCGCCTGCGGCACCTGCGTGGCGAGATTGCCGGAGATGGAGAAGAAGCCGTGCTTGCGGTCCGAATACATGATCGGCAGCTGGCGGCCTTGCAGCTTGTCGGCCTTGTTGGAGTAGATCTGGTTCATCATCTCGACTAGCGGATAGCCGCGCGCCACCAGCAGGCCCTGCTGGCGATAGGTCGGAAAACACATGTCCTCGAAATCGAGCGCGGCCGCGGCGGCAACGGCCACCGCCTCCTCGCCGCGCGACTTCATGTAGAAGCTGGTCTTGCCCTGCCGCTGGGCGCGAAACATGCGCTCGTCGAAGGCGCGCACGACGCTCATGTCGCGCAGCATCTTGTGCAGCAATCCGGCGTCGAGGCGCGGGTCCCAGGGGCCGACGGCGCGCCCTTCCTCGTCCAGCACGCGCACCAGCGAGGTGCAGAGCGGATGCGTCTCGGTAGCGGGACAGGCGACGTCGGGGCGCGGCGCGGCGCCGGCGGCCGGCACCTCCACCCAGGAGAAATCGGGGTCGTCGCCGGGGCGCGCGCCCGGCTCTGGAACGTGAAGGGAGAGGCGGGTTCGGTTCGCCCCGCGAACCGAAGGCGTGACGGGGGTCACGCCGACCCGCCTATCGCCGGCCGATTGGGGCGCTCGGTTTCGTTGGCCATCCTCATCCTGTGTTCTAGTCGTTCGAGCG
>JBBSLM010000356.1:0-2850 GCA_038255245.1 Sphingomonadales bacterium | reverse complement strand
GCGGCTGCCTTTCTCGATGAAGGTACTGCTCGAAAATCTGCTCCGCTTCGAGGATGGCTCGACCGTCACCCGCGCCGACATCCAGGCGCTCGTGGACTGGCAGCAGACCAAAAGCTCCGACCACGAAATCCAGTATCGCCCCGCCCGCGTGCTGATGCAGGATTTCACCGGCGTGCCCTGCGTGGTCGATCTGGCCGCGATGCGCGACGCGATCACCGCGCTCGGCGGTGATGCGAAGAAGATCAATCCGCAGGTCCCGGTCCACCTGGTCATCGACCACTCGGTGATGGTCGACGCCTTCGGCACGCCGCAGAGCTTCGAGCAGAACGTCGCGCTGGAATATGAGCGCAACATGGAGCGCTACGAATTCCTGAAATGGGGTCAGACCGCGTTCGACAATTTCAAGGTCGTGCCGCCCGGCACCGGCATCTGCCACCAGGTGAACCTGGAGAACATCGCCCGCGGCATCTGGTCCTCGCCGGACGCAAACGGGGTCGAGGTCGCTTATCCCGACACCTGCGTCGGCACCGATAGCCACACGACGATGATCAACGGCCTGGGCGTGCTCGGCTGGGGCGTCGGCGGGATCGAGGCGGAGGCGGCGATGCTCGGCCAGCCCGTCTCCATGCTGATCCCCGAAGTGGTCGGCTTTCATCTCTCCGGCGCGCTGAAGGAAGGCATCACCGCCACCGATCTGGTGCTCACCGTCACCCAGATGCTGCGCAAGAAGGGCGTGGTCGGGCGGTTCGTGGAATTTTACGGCCCCGGCGTCAGCGCTTTGTCGCTCGCCGATCGCGCCACCATCGCCAACATGGCGCCGGAATATGGCGCGACATGCGGCTTCTTCGCCTTTGACGACAAGACGCTCGCTTACCTGCGTCTCACCGGCCGCAGCGAGGAGCAGGTCGCGCTGACCGAAGCCTATGCCAAGGCGCAGGGCTTCTGGCTGGACGCGACGATCGAGCCGGTCTTCACCGATACGCTCAGCCTCGACATGTCCAGCGTCGAGCCGAGCCTGGCCGGCCCCAAGCGCCCGCAGGACAAGGTGACGTTGGCCAACGTCGACAAGGAATTCCGCGACAATTTCACCGCCGAATTCGGCCAGGATCTCGGCCGCCTGAAGGAGCGCTGCCCGGTCGACGTCACCGGCGACGGCCAGATCGGGGAAGACGAGACGCTGGGCCATGGCGACGTCGTCATCGCCGCGATCACCTCGTGCACCAACACCTCCAATCCGGCCGTGCTCGTCGCCGCCGGCCTGGTCGCCAAGAAAGCGCGCGAACGGGGCCTGACCCGCAAGCCCTGGGTGAAGACCAGCCTCGCGCCGGGCTCGCAGGTCGTCACCGACTATCTCGTCAAGTCCGGCCTGCAGGAGCATCTGGACGCATTGGGCTTCAACCTCGCCGGCTATGGCTGCACCACCTGCATCGGCAATTCCGGGCCGCTGCCGGACGCGATCAGCAAGGCGATCCACAAGCATGATCTGGTCGCCGCCAGCGTGCTGTCCGGCAACCGCAATTTCGAAGGGCGCGTCTCGCCGGACGTGCGCGCCAACTATCTCGCCTCCCCGCCGCTCGTGGTCGCCTATGCGATCAAGGGGACGGTGGTCGAGGATATGGTCACCTGCCCGATCGGCCGGGACCAGAATGGCCAGGACGTTTACCTGAAGGACATCTGGCCCTCGAACGAGGAAGTCCGCACCACGATGGACGCCTATGTCCATGGCGACATGTTCCGCGCCCGCTATGCCGATGTGTTCAAGGGCGACGAGCGCTGGCAGGCCATTCCGGTCACCGGCGGCGCGACCTATGCCTGGCCCGCCGCCTCCACCTACATCGCCAACCCGCCTTATTTCGATGGGATGACCATGTCGCCCAAGGCGCCCGGCGACATTATCGCCGCGCGGCCGCTCGCTCTGCTGGGCGATTCGATCACCACCGACCACATTTCCCCGGCCGGTTCGATCAAGGCCGACAGCCCCGCCGGAATTTACCTTACTTCTCATGGGGTTAGCCGCGGCGACTTCAACTCCTACGGCGCCCGCCGCGGCAACGATCAGGTGATGACCCGCGGCACTTTCGCCAACATCCGCATCAAGAACAAGATGACCCCCGGCATCGAAGGCGGCGTGACCCGCTACGTCCCGACCGGCGAGACGATGGCGATCTACGACGCCGCGCAAAAGTATCGGGCGGACGGCACCCCGCTGGTGGTCATCGCCGGCAAGGAATATGGCACCGGCTCCTCACGCGACTGGGCGGCGAAGGGCACGAACCTGCTCGGCGTCCGCGCGGTGATCGCCGAGACGTATGAGCGCATCCATCGCTCGAACCTGGTCGGCATGGGCGTGGTCCCGCTGCAATTCCTCGACACGCCGCCGCAATTTACGGGCGACGAGACCTTCACCATCACCGGCATCGCCGACGTCCAGCCCCGGCAGGAAATCGACGTGCAGGTCGAGGCCGACGGGGTCCGCTCGACTTTCCGCGCCCGGGTCCGCATCGATACGCTGAACGAGCTCGAATATTTCCGCCACGGCGGCATTTTGCAGTTCGTCCTGCGCCAGCTGGCGGCGTGAGGGCTTTCCTCTGACTCTGGCGATCGAAATCACTGGCTGGATCGCGGCGCTGCTGATCCTCGGCGCCTACGCGCTGCTGACGGCCGGCCGGCTGACCGCCCGCTCGCCGCTCTACCAGTGGATGAACGTGGTCGGCGCGGCCGGCTTCATCGTGAACAGCGGCGTCAACGGGGCCTATCCGTCGGCGGTGCTGAACGTGATCTGGGCCGGGATAGGAGGGTTCGCCTTATGGAGCATCGCGCACGCCCGGCGCTCGTCGACCTGAGCCACCG
>JBBSLM010000355.1:0-2858 GCA_038255245.1 Sphingomonadales bacterium | reverse complement strand
TTTGTTCAGCCTTGCGCTGGCCCTGTGCGGAGCATTCAGCCTCGTCTCTCATCCGGTGGCGCCGCTCACCTGATGGCCCGCGCGCTGTCCGATGCCGAACGCCAGTGTCCGATTTCGGACACTTTCGGCGCGCGGGTCGGGTGGACCCGCTGATGCAGCTCGTTTCACAACTCAAGAAGCCTGACGGGCCGGTGACCGGCGGCGACATGGACCGCGCGGTCGAGCGCAAGGGCCTGGGCCCGCGGTTGAAGCTCGCGCTCGCCGGGCTGCTCGTGGCGGGTCTGGCGGTCGCCGCTTGGTTCCTGCTGCCGGCGGGCAACAGCCAGACGGTCGAAGGCGGACGACTCACCATCTCGACGGTCGAGCGCGGCCAGTTCGAGGATTTTCTGCCCCTGCGCGGCCGCGTTACGCCGTCGCTCACCGTCTTCCTCGACGCGGTGGAGGGCGGCCGGGTCGAGCGCATCCTGGTCGAGGACGGCGCGATCGTACAGGAAGGGCAGCCACTGGCGATCCTGAGCAATTCCGATCTGCAACTGAACGTGCTGGCCCGCCAGACCGAAGTCACCCAGCAGATCAATTCGATGCGCAGCCAGGAACTGGCCTTGTCGCAGACCCGCCTGGCCAACGAGCGCGCCTTGATCGACGCGGAACTGTCCGCCGAGACCAGCCGCCGGCAATATGAACTGCAGCGGCCGCTCGCCGAGCGCGGCTTCGTCGCCGGACGGACGGTCGCCGACAGCCGCGACACTTATGAGGCCGCGCGCCGCCGCGCCGAAGTGCTGCGCCGCCAGCGTTCGAGCGACGAGCGTCTACAGTCGCAGCAGCTGGCGCAGCTGCGCGCTTCCGCCAATGGCCTCAACACCAGCCTCGACCTGGCCCGCGGCAGCCTCGACGCGCTGAACCTGCGCGCGCCCGTATCGGGCCAGCTCACCTCTTTCTCGATCCAGGTCGGCCAGTCGCTGCAGCGCGGCGAGCGGCTCGGCCAGATCGACAGCGCCGGGCGCAACAAGTTGAACGCGCAGATCGACGAATTCCATCTGGGCCGCGTCGTCGAAGGGCAGACCGCCACCGCCGAAATCGGCGGGCGGCAATACCGGATGCGCGTCAGCAAAATCTATCCGCAGGTCCAGAACGGCGCCTTTGCCATCGATCTGGCCTTCACCGAAGCCGAGCCCGCCGATCTGCAGCGCGGCCAGACCGTGCAGGTCCGCCTGACGCTCGGCGACACCCAACCTGCGCTGCTCCTCCCCAGTGGCGCCTTTTACAACGAGACCGGCGGCAATTTCGTCTTCGTCGTCTCCCCCGATGGCCGGTCGGCGGTGCGCCGCAACGTCCGCCTCGGCCGCCGCAACGCCAATTTTATCGAGGTGCTCGAAGGGCTCGACCCCGGCGAGCGGGTGATCACATCGCCTTATACCGGCTTCGCCGAGCGCGACCGGCTGGACCTCGGCCAATGACAGGAGGGCCAATCCTATGCTGAGCATGCGCGATCTTTCGCGGGTCTACCGCACCGACACGGTCGAAACGACCGCGCTCGACAGCATCTACCTCGACATTGCCGACGGCGAATTCGTCGCGATCATGGGGCCGTCGGGCTGCGGCAAATCCACCCTGCTGAACATCATGGGCATGCTCGACAGCCCGTCCAGCGGCACCTACATATTCAACGGCACCGATGTCGCCGGGATGAGCGAAAGCAAGCTCGCCGATTTCCGCAAGCGCAACATCGGCTTCATCTTCCAGAGCTTCAATCTGGTCGACGAACTCACCGTGCGCGAGAATGTCGAGCTCGCTTTGCTCTACCACAATGTGTCCGCCAACGACCGCCGCGCCCGCGTCGAGCAGGTGATGGACCGGGTCGGCATCGCGCATCGCGCCCGCCACCGGCCGAGCCAGCTCTCCGGCGGCCAGCAGCAGCGCGTCGCCGTTGCCCGCGCCCTGGTCGGCAGCCCGAAGCTGATCCTCGCCGACGAGCCGACTGGCAACCTCGACACCGCGCATGGCGAAGAAGTGATGCGGATGCTGCAGGCGCTCAATCAGGAGGGCTCGACCATCGTCATGGTCACCCACTCCCCGGCTCATGCCGATTATGCCAGCCGCATTGTCAACATGCTCGACGGCCGCATCCTGGTCGAGCATCGGAGGGCCGCATGAGGGCGTTTCCGCTCCTGACGGGCATCGCCTTGCTCGCCTCGCCCGCATTGGCCCACGCGCAGGCGCGTACGACCGAAACCGTGCTGATGAGCGAGAATGAGCGCGGGCGGGCCGAGCAGGAACGCTATGGCTTTAGCGACGCGGTGATCGCCGGCGACACGATCTATCTGTCCGGCATCGTCGCCGGACTCGCGCCGGGCGAAACCAGCCTGGAGCCGGGGTTCGAGCGGGCGTTCCGGCACATCGAGCGCATTCTCGCGCGGGCCGGATCGAGCCTCGCCGATATCGTCGACGTGACGAGCTACCACACCGATGTGGTCGGGCAGATCGAGGCGATGAGCGCGGTGCAGCGCCGCCTGCTCGGCGGCCCGCCGCCGGCCTGGACCGCGGTGCAGGTCACGCGCCTGCTGCCCGATGGCGGGTTGGTGGAAATCAAGATCGTCGCGCGGCGCAGCAGCGCCGCGACGGCGCGATAAGAGGGGGTAGGATCGATGTGGCGCTCATATGTAACGGTCGGCATCCGCGCACTCGCCAAGAGCCGCACCTATGCCTTCATCAACATTGCCGGGCTCGCCATCGGCCTCGCCGCCTGCCTGATGCTGCTCGTTTATGTTCAATATGAGCGAAGCTACGACAATTGGCTCCCCAATGCCGAAAATGTCTACCAGCTGCAGAGCGAATTTTCCGACCCGGGCACCGGCGCG
>JBBSLM010000354.1:0-2862 GCA_038255245.1 Sphingomonadales bacterium | reverse complement strand
TCCCCACTTACTCCGCCCACCATTTCGCCGACCCGCGCCTTGGCGACGCGGTCGCGCACTATCTCGCCGCCGAGCGACCGGCGGTGCTCGGCGAGATCGAAGCGCTCGAGGCGATGGGGCCGTTCCGGAAGGAGTGAGCCGGAGCCGCTTCTCCAATTGTCATGCCGGACTTGATCCGGCATCCATCTCCCTCCTGCACGTGCAAAGGCAGGTGGATCCCGGATCTAGTCCGGGATGACGATAAGGGTGTCGGGGAGAATGACGATGAAATTCGGTCTGGCTTGTGTGTCGCTATTCGCACTCACCACCCCAGCGCTCGCGCAAGAAAGCGCGGAGCCGGTCCAGCCCCCCGCCGCGCCCGCCCCCGCACCCAGCGGCCTCTTCGACGCCAGCGACCTGTTCGGGCTGGAGGTCGGCACCGACCCGCAAATCAGCCCGGACGGCAGCCGAATCGCCTATGTCCGGCGCAGCGGCGACATCATGACGGACCGGATGCGGCCGACCATCTGGCTGATCGACACCGCCAGCGGTAGCCAGGCGCCGCTCGTCGCCGGCCCGGGCAGCCATATGAGCCCGCTCTGGTCGCCGGACGGCACCCGCTTGGCCTACATCTCCACCGCGGAAGGAGGCGCGGCGCAGCTTTACGTGCGCTGGCTGGCGAGCGGCGAATCGGTGCGCGTCACCGGGCTCGCCCAAACCCCCAGCAGCATCGCCTGGTCGCCGGACGGGCGCCAGCTCGCTTACGTCATGCAGGTGCCCGCCGACGCGCCGCGCCTGGGCAGTGCCCCGCCGCGGCCGGAAGGGGCGCAGTGGGCCGAGCCGCTGCAGCAGATCACCGCCATCTCCTATCGCGCCGACGGCGAGGGCATCGTCCGCCCCGGCTTCCGCCATCTGTTCGTCGTGCCCGCCGACGGTGGCGCGCCGCGCAAGCTCACCCAGGGCGATTTCCACCATGACGGCCCGATCGCCTGGAGTCCCGATAGCCGCAACATCTATGTCAGCGCCAACCGCAATGCGAATGCGGACCGCAACCCGGCTGAATCCGACATTCACACGGTCAACGTCCCCAGCGCCTCGATCCGCCGGCTCACCACCCGCTCCGGCCCAGACGGCTCGCCTGCCGTCTCGCCCGACGGCCGCCAGATCGCCTATCTCGGTTATGACGATCGGGACTACGGCTACACGGTCGGCAAGCTCTACGTGATGAACACCGACGGCTCCGGCAGTCGAATCCTCACGGCCAATCTCGACCGCGAGGCCGGCTCGCCAGTCTGGGCGGCCGATGGCCGCTCCATCTATATCAGCCACGACCAGCGCGGCACCTTCTCGGTCGCGCGGGTCGGCCTGGACGGCAGCATCCGAACGGTCGCGGAAGGGCTCACCGGCGGCGGCCTCGACCGCCCCTATGCCGGCGGCGATTTCAGCGTCGCGCGGGACGGCACGCTCACCTTCACTCGGGGCAGCGCGGTCACCCCGTCCGATATCGCCATGTCCCGGAACGGCGCCGCCCGCCAGCTCACCCGGCTGAACGAGGATCTGCTCGGCCACAAGCAGCTCGGCCAGGTCATCGCGCTCGAAACGCCGTCGTCGCACGACGGCCGCGCCATCCAGTCCTGGCTGACCCTGCCGCCGGGCCATCGCGAGGGGCAGCGGCACCCGCTGATCCTCGAAATCCATGGCGGCCCCTGGCAGGCCTATGGTCCCAATTTCGCCACCGACAATCAATTGTTCGCCGCGGCCGGCTATGCCGTGCTCTCGGTCAACCCACGCGGCTCGACGTCATACGGACAGGAATTCGCCGACCTCATCCACCGCGCCTATCCCGGCAACGATTATGACGACCTGATCAGCGCCGTCGATCGCGCCATCGCGCTCGGCTATGTCGATCCTGACCAGCTCTACGTCACCGGCGGCTCGGGCGGCGGCGTGCTCAGTTCGTGGATCATCGGCCGCAACAATCGCTTCCGCGCCGCGGCGGTGCAGAAGCCGGTGATCAACTGGACCAGCTTCGCGCTCACCTCGGACGGGGCGCCATCTTATTCGCGTTACTGGATGGGTGCCTTCCCGTGGGAAGATCAGGCCGGCTATTGGGCCCGCTCGCCGCTCAGCCAAGTCGGCAATATCGCGACCCCGGCGCTGGTGATCGTCGGCGCGGACGATAATCGCACGCCATCGAGCGAGGCGGAGCAGCTCTACAATGCGCTGCAGCTGCGTGGCGTGCCGACGGCTTTGATCCGGATCCCCGGCGCGTCGCACAATCTGGTCGGCCGCCCGTCGCAAAATGCGGCGCGGGTCAGCGCGATCCTCGACTGGTTCGACCGCTATCGCCGGACGCGCTGGACACCTCCGGCCGCGCAATAGGAGCGAGGTACCATGACCTTCCCGGATCTTTCGAGGCGGCAATTATTGACCGGTGCCGCGGCCGTGCTGGCCATCCCGGCCTGCAAGGCGAGCGTGCCGGAGAGCTTCGCCGGCAACCGCAGCGGTCCCGGTCCCCGACCAGCGCCGCCGGTGCGCGCCGATCTCTATAATTGCGAGGGCTGCGAAGGCATTCTGGAGCGGCCGAGCGCGAACCTGCCGGCCTTCGCCCGGATCGACCCGGACGGCGAGGCGGGGGAGGCGATGCAGATCGAGGGGATGGTCTACCAGCCGGACGGCGTCACGCCGGCCCCGGACGTGGTAATCTACGCCCACCATACCGGGGCCGATGGCCTCTATTCGCGCGGCACGCCGGAAACCCAATGGAGCCGCCGCCATGGCCTGCTCCGTTCCTGGGTGAAAACCGGCGCGGACGGACGCTACGGCTATCGGACGATCAAGCCCGCCCCCTACCCGGACATGACCATGCCGGCCCATGTCCAC
>JBBSLM010000353.1:0-2864 GCA_038255245.1 Sphingomonadales bacterium | reverse complement strand
GACCACAGGATGCGGTGGCCCAAGATTTCGCCGGGGCTGACATGCGCCAGCGCCTTGAAATAGAGGGGCATCACGCCCCACAGCAGATACGCCCCGAGCCCGAAATAGAGCCCGGCGCGGTGGCGCTGGGCGGCAAGAGCGGGCGAGGGTGCGTGCATCAGGCGGTGGAATTAGGGCAGAGCATCTCCGTCAGCAATGCGGTTTAGGTCGAGCAGGATATAAGCTGTGCTTATGAAACGAGGACGTGGAAGACTGTTGGGAATGACGTGGCTGGCGGGCTTGGCCCTGCTCGCGGGTTGCGGGCAGCCGCCGCGCGATGAAGCAATGGTGGTGATCGAAGTGGAAGCCGATCCGTCCGCCGATGCGAGCGAAGCCGCGCCCGCCGTCGCGCCGCGCGTCGAGGAGGTGCGAACGGCTGAGACGGCCGGACTTGTGCCGCCGCGCGCGCAAGTCGTGCCCGCCAGCCGCGTCGAGGGCGCGATCGCCTTCGCCTATCGCTCGCCCGATGCGCCCGCCGAGGTCGCGGGCTGGTACCGCGCCGCAAGCGGGCTCAATCTGCACAGCGAGATGGACGAAGGCGGCGAGCATGTGCTGAGCGGCACCACCGCGCGCCCGGCCGGAGACTTTTCGGTGCGGCTGGCGGCGCAGAGCGGCGGCGGCACGACCGCGATGGTGCTGGTGACGCCACGGCGATGAACGCGCTGGCCGATCCGGATGAAGTGCGCGCGCATCTGGTCGCCGCCGCCTCGGCCGGGCACGCGCTCACTTATGCCGAATTGCTGGAGCGGCTCGGTTTCTCCTTTTCGCGGCCCAAGATGCGGCAATTGGTCGCGGTGCTGGGCGAAGTCGACCGACGGGCCGAGGCGGCGGAAGAGCCGGAACTGGCGGTGCTTGTGGTGCGGCAAAGCGACGGCTTGCCTGGGCAGGGCTGGTGGATCGCCTGCGCCCGCAAGCATGGCTATGAAGGGCTGTGGGAGGGACCGGAGGCGCAGGCTTTCATCGCGGCAACCCAGCAACAAGTGTTCCATTTCTGGTCCGAAACGGGACAGGCGGCGCGCTAGCCCCCCATTAACCACGTCTTCTCACCCATTGGCCTAGAGGATCGGGCATAATGGCGCCCATGACCCGTCTTAGCATCCGCCCGTTCGTCTTCGCCGCTGTGAGCGCGTTGCTGCTGACCGCTTGCGGCGGCGCCACCGAAAACAGCCTCGCCGCGATCGACGCCGACATCGCCAAGGCCGACATCGACCCGGCGATCAGCGGCGCGATCGAGGATGAGATATTGGTCGATCCGACTCTGGTCGGTCAGGCCAATGCCGATGGCGTGCGCCCGCCCGCGCGTCCGCTGGAGGCGCCCTATCCGGGCCGCGCTTCCACCGCCGCGCCGGGAACACCGATCAATTCGCCCTGTGGCGTGCCGTTCCAGCCGGGCAACGAGTGGGCCGACCGGCTGCCGGCCGAATTCGGAACTTCGCCCGGCGCGCGGATCACCGAGGCGGCGGGGGCCGACCGCGGCGATTGCCACGTGCGCGTGGTCAGCTTCTCGACCGACCAGAATTGGGAACAGGTCCTGGAACATTATCGCGGCGCGGCGCAGCGTGCAGGCTTCGATGCCGAGCATGAGCTGAAGGACGGCGAGCATATGCTCGGCGGCACCGGCGCGAATGACGGCGCCTATCTGGTCATCGTCTCCCCGCAGGCGCGCGGCTCCAACGTCTCGCTGATCATCAACCGCGGGCGTTAGGTCTGCTCCAGCTTCGCTGGATTTCGGCACCGGCCCTCACCCCCACCCGGCCACCCAACAGCGTATCCTGGAATGGGAGGCCGGGTGGGGGTGAGGGCCGGTGCCGGGCCCACGTCAGTGGACCAAGCTCACAATCCGCCGTGACGAAACGGCGCCGCGCGCCTAAAGCGCGGCCCGGATGAACGGACTTCTTCTCGTGATGATGGGCGGCGCGGTTGGCGCCGGCTTGCGCTATGGCGTGAGCTGGTGGGCGGCCGGCGCGTTCGCGGGCGGCTTTCCGTGGGGGACCTTGATCGTCAATCTGGTCGGCGGCCTGCTGATGGGGCTGCTCGCCGGCGCCGTGCTGCGCGAAGGCGCGGGCGTGCCGGTGCATCTGCTGGCCGGCGTCGGCATCCTCGGCGGCTTCACCACCTTCTCCGCGTTCAGCCTGGAAGTTGTGGCGATGGTCGAGGGCGGCGCAATCGGCGGCGCGCTCACCTATATACTCGCTTCGGTCCTCGGATCGTGCCTGCTGCTTGTCGCGGGGCTAATGATCGGGAGAGCCGTGGCATGAGCCAGGACGTACGCCAGTTTACCGTCACCGTTGAGGATGACGGCATCCGCCTTGACCGCTGGTTCAAGCGCAATTTGCCGGAGGCGAACTACACCGCGGTCGCGCGGCTGGCCCGCACCGGGCAGCTGCGCGTCGACGGCAAGCGCGCCGTGCCGGGCGACCGGGTCGAGGCGGGGCAGGTGATCCGCATCCCGCCGATCGAGCCGGTGCCGGAAAGTGCGCCGCGCCGCGAGCGGCCGGTGCTGAGCGAAGAGGAAATCGCCTTCGCCCGATCGATGGTGATCGAGGAGGACCCGGCCGCGATCGTGCTGAACAAGGTGCCCGGGCTCGCCACGCAGGGCGGGACGAAGACCAAGGAGCATGTCGACGGCCTGCTCGGCGGGCTGGTCGCGGAGGATGCGGCGCGACCGAAGCTGGTCCACCGGCTCGACAAGGATACGTCCGGCGTCCTGCTGGTGGCGCGCACGCCGCGCGCGGCGGCTTTCTTCTCCAAGGCTTTTTCCGGCCGGACCGCGCGCAAGATCTATTGGGCGGTGGTCACCGGCGTGCCATCGGTCGCGGACGGGG
>JBBSLM010000352.1:0-2872 GCA_038255245.1 Sphingomonadales bacterium | reverse complement strand
GCGACCGCTTGCTGGCCGCCCTGGACGATGAACAGATCGACGCTGAGATCGCGGCAACGCTCGGCGCACCAACTCGCGTAAGCAGTCTCACCCTCGGGCGTCGAACGGTCGATCGGTGGCTCCAGGAAGCCATCGTCGGCGGTTTCCAGCACGGTCGCGGAGAAATCCGAATGCGAGGCGAGCAGGCGCAGGTCCAACACGCCCGCCGCCTCCGCGCCCTCGCGGATCATCAGCATCGCGTCGCGGACGACCGAATAGCCCTGGTTGAACCAGATGGTGGGCATGGTCCGCCGCTTGCCTAAAGCCCTCCCCCCTTGTGGGGGAGGGTTGGGTGGGGGGCTCGGCCGCGTCTGCGGCCGAATAGAGTCGTCTGCGAGCCTGGTCGGCTCGCGCCCCCACCCCAACCCCTCCCCACAAGGGGGAGGGGCTTCGACGGGGAGCGGGTCACCAGCGTGACCTCAGACGTTCACGCCCATCGAGCGGGCCAGCGGGCCGAGACCGCCGTCAAAGCCCTGACCGATCGCCTTGAACTTCCATTCCTCGCCGTGGCGATAGAGTTCGCCGAAGATCATCGCGGTGTTGGTCGAGGCGTCTTCGGAAAGGTCGAAGCGGGCAATCTCGGTGCCGCCGGCGTCGTTGACGACGCGGATGAAGGCGTTCGTCACCATCCCGAAATTCTGCTTGCGGCCGTCCGCCTCGTGGATGGTCACGCCGAAGCTGACCTTCGCAATGTCCGCGGGCAAAGTGTTGAGCTTCACGATGACCACCTCGTCATCGCCTTCGCCTTCGCCGGTCGTGTTGTCGCCTTGGTGGACGACGGCCCCGCCGGCGCCATTCTTGTTGTTATAGAAGATGAAGTCGGCGTCGGTGCGGACCTTACCCTCGGCGTTGAGGACGAAGGCGCTGGCGTCGAGATCGAACGCGCCGCCGTCGGTGACGCGGGTGTCCCAGCCGAGCCCGACCCGCACGGTCGTGAGTCCGGGGGCTTCCTTGCTGAGGCTGATATTGCCGCCCTTGGAGAGTGAGACGCCCATTGAATTGGCTCCTTGCTTCAAAGGTTAAATGCTGACGCCGAAATTGCGGGCGAGGGGGCCGAGCCCGCCGTCGAAGCCCTGGCCGACCGCGCGGAATTTCCACTCCGCGCCGTGGCGATAGAGCTCGCCGAAGATCATCGCGGTGTTGGTCGATGCGTCTTCCGAAAGGTCGTAACGGGCCAGTTCGCCATTATTCGCTTCGTTGACGACGCGGATGAAGGCGTTGGTGACCATGCCGAAATTCTGCTTGCGGCTATCGGCATCGTGGATCGTGACCGCGATCGAAATCTTCTGCACATCGGCGGGCACGCGGGACAGATCGACCTTGACCGTCTCGTCATCGCCATCGCCTTCGCCCGTCGTGTTGTCGCCGGTATGTTCGACTGAGCCGTCCGTCGACTTCAGCTGGTTATAGAAGATGAAGTCGGCGTCAGAGCGAACCTTGTCGCCCTCCTTCAGCAGGAAGGCGCTGGCGTCGAGGTCGAAGGCCGAGCCGTCGCTGGAGCGCGTGTCCCAGCCGAGACCGATGAGGATCTTGGTCAGCCCCGGCGCTTCCTTGGACAGGCTCAGATTGGCGCCCTTGTTCAGACTGATGGACATGAAATTTCTCCTTGCGAGGGTGAGTTGATCAGACTGGTTTGGATTGGTTCGGGCCCAGGGTTGCGGTCTGGGTGCCGTGCGCACCGGTCGGCTTCACCGGATCTGCCACCTCTGCGGGATTTGCGCGGTTGTGCCGCACCGACCACCAGAAGGACAGGCCGATGAACACCGCGCCGATCAGGCCGGTGATCGTCTCCGGGAAATGCCAGTCTGGGTTGGCCGAAGTGAGCATGATGATCGCGAGCGCAATGATTGCCCAGAAGGCGCCATGCTCAAGATAGCGATATTCGGCCAAAGTGCCCTTATCGACCAGCATGATCGTCATCGAACGCACGAACATCGCGCCGACGCCGAGGCCGATGGCGATGATGAAGATGTTGTTGGACAAAGCGAAGGCGCCGATCACGCCATCGAACGAGAAGCTGGCGTCCAGCACTTCCAGGTAAAGGAAGGACGCGGCCCCGGAGCGCACGACCTGGCCGGTGATCACGTCCTCCTCGCCCTCCAGCAACTCGCCGATCGCCTCGACGCCGATGAAGGTGAGCAGCCCGGCAATGCCCGCGACCAGGAAGGTGTTGGCGTCTTCAAGCGGCAGCGTGCTGGAGATCCCCCACATCGCCGCCAGAAGGACGGCGATCTCGACGGCCGGGACGCTGGAAAGCTTCGAGAGATATTTCTCGATGACCGCGATCCAGTGCACCTCCTTGTCGCTGTCGAAGAAGAATTTGAGGCCGACCATGGCGAGAAAGGCGCCGCCAAAGCCGGCGATGCCGACATGCGCTTCGCCAATATATTGCTCATAAAGATCGGGCCGGGTGGCCGCCAGCGTTACCGCGTCCCACGGCGTCAGGCTCGCGGCGATGGCGACGATGGCGATGGGAAAGACGATGCGCATGCCGAACACCGCGATGGCGATGCCCCAGGTGAGGAAGCGGCGGCGCCACTTCTCGTCCATGTCCCGCAGCACGGTGGCGTTCACCACCGCATTGTCGAAGGACAAAGAGACTTCCAGGATGCTGAGCACGAAGACGATCCACAGCACGCTGAGCATGCCCAGCCAGCTGCCATTGTGCATGGAGAAGCCCAGCCAGACGGCGAGCCCCATGCAGACGATCGTAAAGAGGATCGACCCCGTATAATATTTCCGGATCACCCGGTCTTCTCCCTGTTCAGTCTTTGCTGCCGGCGACCCAGCGCAGGCCCCAATTATAGTCGCGGTCCAGTTCGCTCTGGTCGCG
>JBBSLM010000351.1:0-2873 GCA_038255245.1 Sphingomonadales bacterium | reverse complement strand
TCGTCGGGCGTCGCCGTGTCGGCATTGACCTTGAACAATTCGACGAGGTTCAATTCCTCCTCGCTGACGCCGCGGTCACGAAAGGCCTCCACCGCCGGCAAATTCACCGGCAGATCGTGGGTCGCGAAGCTCAGCACGCGGGGGACTGCGATATCGCGCTCCTCGTGCACCAGTCGGCCGTTGATCAGGCGCAGCAGGATGACGTCGGGATCGTCGGTGCGCAGGAACTGGCCCTCGTCCGCGGTGGCGGTGACCTTGAGCCCGGCACTGGTCTCGACGCGCAGGAATACGCCGTGCAAATTGCGGCCGCCATTTTCGCTATCCTCGACACGCAGCGTCAAATCGTCGCCGAGCTGGGTGAACTCGCCCACCTGGATCGATGCGCCCAGGGCGCCCGAGCGCAGTTCGAACTCCAGCCTTTGATATTCATATTCGGCGCTGGGCTGGATGAAGCCGACGATGGTGAAGTTGAGCGCCATCAACCCCGCCATGAACACGAACGGCACGCGCAGCAGCCGGCCGTAGCCGAGCCCGACCGACCGCATCGCGTCGAGCTCCGAGGACAGAGCCAGGTTCCGGAAGGCGAGCAGGGTGCCCATCATCAGCCCGAGCGGCACCGCGAGCCCGGCATATTCGGGGATCAGGTTCGCCAGCATCCGGAAGACGACGCTCAACGGCCCGCCCTCGGTGACCACGAAGTCGAACAGGCCGAGCATCTTTTCGAGCAACAGCAGCATCGCCGCGAGCACGAGCGTCGAGACGAGCGGCACGAAGACCTTCCGTGCGATATAGAAATCGATGCTGGTGGCGAGGCGCAAGGGTCCGAGGCTCCGGAAAACCGATCTTGGCCTATAGCCGGGCGCCGCTCCCCGGTCATTCGGAAAAACCGGCGGGCCGGCGCGCTCTATTCGGCGGCGGCCCGATAGCGATCGTGGGCGAGCGTGCGGGCGACCGCCCCGGACAGCTGGGCGACGGTGAAGGGCTTGCGCAAGATGTCCGCGCCGGCCAGTTCGTCCATCGATCCCGCTTCGCCGACATAGCCGGTGACGAACAAGATGTGCATCGCCGGATAAAGGCCCTGCAGTGCGTGGGCCAGCTCGATCCCCGTCATTTCCGGCATGACGACATCTGTCACGACCAGATCGAAGGCCGCGTCGCCGGCGAGCAGCTCCAGCGCCTCGCGGGCGCTGGCGACAGCGACGGGTTCGTGACCCAATTCGGTCAGCGCGGTCGCGGTCGAGCGGCTGACCCGCGGATCGTCCTCCACCACCAGGATGCGGGCGGAGGCGAGCAGCGGCGCATCTTCGGCCGGCGCGGGAGCATTGTGCGACGGCATTGCGGCATTCGCGGCGCGGGGCAGCAGGATCGCGACCGTCGTGCCCTCGCCGATCGCCGAATGGATGGTCACGTCGCCCCCGGACTGGCGCGCGAAGCCGAAAATCTGGCTGAGGCCGAGGCCGGTACCCTTGCCGACCGGCTTGGTGGTGAAAAAGGGTTCGAACACGCGTTCCAGATGCTCCGGCGCGATGCCGGTGCCTTCGTCGCTGACGCTGATTTTTGTGTATTCGCCCGCCGGGAGCGCGCCGATCTCGCCAGCCCTGAGCACGATATTCTCGACCGCGATATTGAGATCGCCACCGTCCGGCATCGCATCGCGCGCATTCACGCACAGATTCAGCACCGCATTTTCCAGGCCGGTCGGGTCGGCCCAGACCAGCCAATCCTCCGCAGGCCGCGCGGTTGCGATCCTGATCCGCTCGCCGATCGTGCGGTCGATCAGCTCGCGCATGCCCTCGACCAATGCGCCCGGCGCCAGCGCCTCGGGCAGCAAAGGCTCGGCGCGGGCGAAGGCGAGCAGTCGCCGGGTCAGCGCCGCGGCGCGGGTCGCGCCTTCCATCGCATTGTCGATATGCTGGCTGGCCTCGGCCGGCGCGCGCTCGATCTTGCGCTTGGCGAGGTCCAGGCCGCCGACGACCACCGCCAGCATATTGTTGAAATCATGCGCGATCCCCCCGGTCAGCGAGCCGACCGCCTCCATCTTCTGCACCTGGCGCAGCTTCTCCTCGGCCGCCTCGCGCTCGGCCGATTCCGCCTGCAGCTGGCGATAGGCCTCGCTCAATTCGCCGGTGCGTTCCTGCACCGCTTGCTCAAGCACATCGGCTTCGAGCCTGGCGATCCGGCCTTCGTTGAAGGCGCGATAGGCCCAATAGGAAAGGGCAATGGCCAGCGCGCTGATGAACAAAGCCAGCCAGCCGAGCCAGCGGGTCAGCCGGTCGGTCGATTCCGCGACTTGCTGCGAGACCGCGACCCGTTCGCCCAAAGTCTGCCGGCCGGCCCGCACGATCGCATCCAGCTGCGTCGCGAGCTGATCCAGCGTCTCCGACTGGGCCGCGCGATAGAATAAGCCCAGCCCAGTCAAATCGTCTGCCGCACGCCGGTCCGAGGCGCGAACCGCGGCGTTCAGTTCCTCCCCGCGCCGGTTGAACAGGCGGCGCAGATCCTCGACGCGCTGAAGCTGTGCGGGATCGTTGCGCACCAGGTCGTGCAGCTGCGAAATCTGACGCGACGCCGCCCGCCATTCCAGCACATAGCGGCCGGCCCCGATTTGCTCGGGATCGAGCACGTAGCGGCCCATCGCGGCTTCCGCGCGGGCAATGCTGCCATCGACGCTGCGGGCGAGCTGGATTGATTCATAGGTGTTGCGCTCCAGCTCCAGCGCCGCCTCGCGATTGTCGCGCGAGGTCGTGACCAGGCCGAGCAGACCGACAAGGACGATGGCAGCGACAAGCGCGAGCGCACTGACCCAGCGCCCACGCCAGATCGACGGGTCCGACGCCCCAGGCGCCGCCGCGCTGCCATCCTCCGCCATTGTG
>JBBSLM010000350.1:0-2887 GCA_038255245.1 Sphingomonadales bacterium | reverse complement strand
TTCGGCGTGGTCGTCAGCTTCCTGCTCGTCTCGGGCGCGATCGTCACCGAGGCGTGGGGCTGGTGGGACGATGAAGGCCCGCCCAACGAAGCGCAGCAGGCGATCAACAATGCCAATTGGCGCTGCCCGCAGCCCGGCTTCCTCCACCCGGTCGCGCAGCAGCCCAGGGGGCTGATCCTGACCTTCGTCGACTTAGGGCCGCGGCTCGTCACGCTGACCCATCACGACGCCATCGCCGGGCCCTATCATCGCAATTCGGAAGCGATCCTCGACGTGATGCGCTCTTTCCGCGGCACGCCCGACGAGGCCAGGGCGATGATCGACCGGCGGCAGGTCGATTATGTGCTGATCTGTCCGAACATGTCGGAATCGACCATCTACCGCGCCGAAGCGAAAGACGGCTTCTACGCGCAGCTGAGCGAGAACAAGGTGCCGGACTGGTTGGAGCCGGTCGTTCTGCCGGAGAATTCGCCGTTCAGGATGTGGCGCGTGCGGCGGTGAAGGTAGCGATCAGGCCGTCGGTCACGAACTGAACCGCCAGAGCAGCGAGGATCACGCCGAGCAGGCGGGTGATCATCCCCTCGATCCGCTTGCCGACCAGCCGCATCAGCGGCCCCGCCGCCAGCATCGCGAGCAGCACCAGCACCAGATTGGCGGCGAGCGCGCCCATCACCACCGCCTGGTTCGCCCAGCCATCGCCGCGCGACATCAGCAGCATCACCGATGCGATCGATCCCGGCCCGGCGATCATCGGCATCGCCATCGGGAAGACGCTGATATCCTCGGCCTCGCCGTCGCGCTTCACTTCCTCGGCGCGGTTCGAGCGGCGTTCCTGGCGCTTCTCGAACACCATTTCGAGCGCGATCAGGAACAGCATCAGCCCGCCGGCGATGCGGAAGCTGTCGAGCGAGACGTGCAGCGCGCCCAGCAGCGCCTCGCCAAGCAAGGCGAAGAACAGCAGGATGGCCGACGCGATCAGCACCGATCGCACCGCCATCGCCCGGCGGTGCGCGGACGTCGTGCCGCCGGTCAGGCTGGCGAAGATCGGCGCGCAGCCGGGCGGATCGATCACCACGAAGAAAGTGACGAAGGCGGAGACGAACAGGTCGGTCACAAATCCTCCGGCGGCTGCAGGCCGGCCCGAACATGCGCCGCGACCAACGTGTTGCGCAACAGCATGGCGATGGTCATCGGCCCGACCCCGCCCGGCACCGGCGTGATCGCACCCGCAACTGCCGAGGCGCTGGCGAAATCCACGTCGCCGGTCAGCTTGGCTTTCCCGCCTTCGCCCTCGACCCGGTTGATGCCGACGTCGATCACGGTCGCGCCGGGCTTCAGCCAGTCGCCTTTCACCATCTCCGCCCGCCCGACCGCGGCGACGACGATGTCCGCGCCGCGCACGATGCCCTCGAGGTCGCGGGTGCGGCTGTGCGCCACCGTCACGGTGCAGCTTTCGCGCAGCAGCAATTGCGCCATCGGCTTGCCGACGATGTTGGACCGCCCGATCACCACCGCGTCGAGCCCCGCAAGGCTGCCCAGGCGATCCTTCAGCAAGGCAAGACACCCGAGTGGCGTGCACGGCACCATCCCGTCCAGGCCGATCGCCAGCCGCCCGGCATTGATCGTGGTGAAGCCGTCCACGTCCTTGGCCGGATCGATCGCCGCGATCACCTCCTGCTCGTCGAGATGGCCGGGCAGCGGCAACTGCACCAATATGCCGTCCACCGCGGGATCGGCATTCAGGCGCGCGATCAGATCGAGCAGCTCCCCTTGCGACACATTGGCGGCCGGGCGATGCTCGAAACTCTCCATCCCGGCATCGCGCGTCGCCTTGCCCTTGTTGCGGACATAGACCTGGCTCGCCGCATCCTCGCCGACGAGCACCACCGCCAGCCCCGGCGCGCGGCCGGTGGCGGCACGAAAGGCCGGCACGTGCGCGGCGACGCGCGCGCGCAAGGCTGCGGCGAACGCCTTCCCGTCGATGATCTCAGCGGCCACGCCCGTCACATCGGCATGCGGTCGATCGCATTGCTGATCAGGATGCGCAGCACCTGAATGATCAGCAGCACGACCAAAGGCGAGAAATCGATCCCGCCGAAATCGGGCATCACCTTGCGGATCGGGCGGTAGATCGGTTCGGCCATGCGGTTGATGGCGTCGATAAAGCTCGCCATCGCCCCGTGGCGCGGCACGACGTTGAACACGACCAGCCAGCTCAGGATCGCCTGAATGATGATCAGGATGATGAGCACGCTCAGCGCGAAATAGATGACTTGGAGGATGCCGGCGGCCATCGATGGATCCCGAATTGCGGTGAAGAAGGCGATGTAGCGACGGCCCTGCGCAAGGGCAATCGGCAGCCGCGCGAGAGGTCTGGTACAAGCCGCGAAGCTGCGTTACGCGTCCGTCATGATCATCCTCTCATCGCTCCTGCTGCTCGTTTCAGGGCAGCCTGCCGCCACCGAGGCCTTCCCCTCGGAAATCCACAATTTCAAGGATTGGGTCGTGACCTGCGACAACGGTCTGCGCTGTCAGGCCACGTCGCTGGTGCCGGAGTCCACCGCGGAGGAGCAGGAGGAAGCGTCGCGCGTCGTCGGCACGCCCGCCGAAGCGACCCGGCAGGATCCGTGGGAGCGGTTCGGCGCGCTGAACCTGCAGCGCGAAGGCGGCCCGAATGCGCCGCTCACCATGATGCTGACCGATTTCGAGGGCACGCCCGCGCGCCTCGTCGTTTACGAGAACCAGCTTGCCGCCCGCCTGAGTGCGACCGAGGACAGCAGCTGGAGGGTCGAGCCGGAAGATCGGAACAGCTTTTTCGACGCGCTGTCGTCCGGAACTTTGCTGGTGCAGGATTCCAATGGCCGCACGCTCACCGAAATCGCGCTCG
>JBBSLM010000349.1:0-2895 GCA_038255245.1 Sphingomonadales bacterium | reverse complement strand
TCCTCGCGGGCCCCGCAAGCTGGGCGCTGGTGCCTTTCTTCCGCGCTTTCTAAGGGCTCAGGCGCCGCGCGCCAGCGCCGCTTCGATCATTCGCTCCCAGATCGCCGCATCGCCCACGGCGGCAGCCGCCTGATCAGGCTCGCGCATCGTCTTCAGGATCGACACCGCATCGTCGATGTAAAGATGCCAGACCTCGTCCACCTTGTCGCCGGCCGAAGCATAATCGCCGTCGGCATTGACGCTGATGATCCGCCCCGCGATCACGCGTGCGATCCGCTCGATCAGGCTGGTGCTGGCGACGGGCATGACGGCCTCCCATGATGATTGTGGTTGCGAAACGGCGCAGGCGGCTCGTGGTTGCTTCTCAGCCGCTCGGGATCGCTTTAATGCGCGGCCATATCGATTGGGAGGGTGCGATGCGGCGACTTTTGAAACTCACTTTGGCCACCGTTTTTTTCGCGGCCGCCACCCCAGGTCTCGCGCAAGCACCCGCACATTCCCCGCCTCAAACCGCCGCTGCGCAGGGGCCTCTGGCCCAACGGGCCGAGGATATCGTAGGGGTGCTGCGCGGTCAGGGCGATTTGCCGAGCATCTTCACCGCCGGGTTCCTCGCACAAGTTCCCCCGCAGCAGATTGTCGAGGTCGGCCGGCAGTTGGCCAGCCAGTTTGGCGCGGTGCGCGACGTCGAAAGCGTCGCCGCGGCCTCGCCGACGGCCGGCACCGTCCGCTTCACCTTCGAACGCGCCATCGTCATCATGAGCATTCAGGTCGAAGCGCAGGCACCGCATCGTATCGCCAGCCTGAACGTGACCGGCAGCGAGCCGATCGGCGGCGACAGCGCCGAGCGCATCCTGACTGAACTTCGCCAGCTGCCCGGCCAGGTCAATTTCCAGATCGCGCGGCTCGGCGACGGCGCTCCGGTCGCGGTGACCGCGCTCGCGCCCGACCATCCGCTCGCCATCGGCTCCAGCTTCAAGCTGATCATCCTCGCCGAACTCAGCCGCCAGGTGCAGGCCGGCCAGCGCCGCTGGAACGACGTGGTGCCGATCGACCGCCACTCGCTGCCGAGCGGCATCTTGCAGGATTGGCCGCTCGGCTCGCCGGTGACGCTGCACACGCTGGCGTCGCTGATGATCTCGCGCAGCGACAATACGGCGACCGACGTGCTGCTTCGCATCGCGGGCCGCGAGAATGTCGAGCAGATGATGACGCGGATGGGCTTGAGCCAGGCGGCGCGCAACCGGCCGATGCTGTCGACGATCGAGCTCTTCCAGCTGAAGGCCAATGCCGAGGCGCGCACCGCATGGCTGGCGGCGAACGAAGCCGGCCGGCGGCGCATCCTGCGCGAGCAAGAGGCGCGCGGCGGCCCGGCGATCGAGATCAGCCAGTTGTTCGCGACCGGCCCCACCGCGATCGACACGGTCGAATGGTTCGCCACCGCCGCCGACATGGCGCGGGTGATGGACTGGTTGCGGCGTCACGCCGACGAGAGCGCCAAGGCGGTGCTGGCGATCAGCCCGGGCATGACCCGCGAGGCGGCCGGCGCCTTCGCCTATGTCGGCTTCAAGGGCGGCTCGGAGCCGGGGGTGATCAACCTCACCTATCTGATCCGCAACAATGCGGGCGTCTGGCATGTAGTGACGGGCGGCTGGAACAATCCCGCCGCCCTGGTCGATGAAGCGGCCTTCCACGCCTTGATGTCGCGCGCCGCCAAGCTGGTAAGCTGACGCCTCAGCTCGTCACCGCCGGAGCGATCAGCGGGAAGCGCGGAATATCCACCTCGAAGCGGCTGCCGTCGGCCGCGACCATGAAATAGCGGCCTTCCATCGATCCGGTCGGGGTCGCGAGCGGACAGCCCGAAACATAGTCGTAGGACGCGCCCGGCTCGATCACCGGCTGCTCGCCGACCACGCCTTCGCCGCGCACTTCGTGCAGCGCCCCGCGGCCATCCTTGATCTGCCATTCGCGGCTGACCAGTTTGACCCGCGTCTCGCCCGCATTCTCGATGCGGATATGATAGGCCCAGAACCAGCGGCCGCGGCCGGGCTCCGATTGTTCGGGCAGGAAGCTGACCGACACCCGGACGATCACGTCGCCGGTCTGCGCGCTGTGAGGAAAGAATTGTTTCACGGGGCCTCACTTGGGCCTGCTGGCGGCGAGGTCAACCGTTGCAGCCGATCCAGCAGTCGGTTGCGCGAGCCGAGCATCTCGGCCTGGCGCTCGATCAGCACGTCGCGCGCGAGGAAATGGCCAGTGATCCTGAGGCCGGCGACGATCTCGTCCCAGCCGTGCGCCGGCCCTCCTGCAGCGAGAAATGGGGGCAAGGAGAATAATCGTTCGCGATACTCGCCCGCCCCTTCCCGGCTGACCGCCCGGCCACTGCGCGGGCTGACGAAGCTGAGCTCCTCCGCCGCGCCGGTCACCGCGCATTCGCTGAGGTCGAGGCCGAAGCCGAGTTCGCCGAGCAGCAGCAATTCGTAGCGGACCAGGGCGACGCCCCAGCCCCGCGCGCTCGGCGCTGCCTCCAGCGCATCCAGCAGCCCGGACAGGCCAGCATAGAGTGCGGGATAAGGTTGCGCCTCCGGCAAAGCGGCGGCGGTCAACACAGTTGCCCATTCGATCGCGGCGGCGGCGAGCGGTTCGCTCAGCAAGGGTGCCCGGCTGCGGACGAGTTCGGCGGTGAGGTGGGCGAGCTGATCCTCGGTGCGCGCGCGAAACTCCGCGGCGATGAGATTGCCGGGCTGCAGGATCGGGCGCAGCCGCCGCGAACGGCCGCCGCGCACATAGCCCGGCCGCACCCCGTCGTCCGGCGTCAGTGCGCGGACGATCGCGTCATGCTCGCCATGCGCGCGGACCGAAAGGAGGATGGCGTCGCTGCTGAGGCGCATCGCCTTA
>JBBSLM010000348.1:0-2896 GCA_038255245.1 Sphingomonadales bacterium | reverse complement strand
TCGACGGCGATCCGCCGCGCGTCGGTCAGGATATCGTCGAGGCTCTGGTCCAGCCGCGCGTCGTTGGTGAAGCGCACGACATAGCCAAATCTTTGCTCGCGCAGCAGCCAGACGGGGTTGCCGGCATAATAAGGGAGCGGTTCGGCGAAGACGTCCGGCTGGCTCATCACGGTCGCGTCGGTCAGCCCCTCGCGCTCCAGCAGAACGGCGAGGTCGTGCACCCGGCTATAGGGCGTTCCGCGCACCGCCGCTTCGATGTGCCGGCCGCTCTGCGCCAGTTGCAGGGCGAGCAGCAGGATGAAGGCGATGCCGCCGATCCGCGCGGCGATGTCCGCGACCCGGCGGACCCGGGTCAGTTTTTCCGGCCACCCGCCCCCGCGCCCCGCCGCGACCAGCCAGTAGAGCGTGAGCAGGAAAGCGACCAGCAGCCCCTGGTGCCGGTAGCCGCCGGGATAGACGAGCAGGAAGAAGAGCTTGAAGGTCACCAGCACGCCGGCGCCGGTCAGGAAAGCGGCGGGCGAGCGGAGCAGGCCGGCGAGGCTACCGAGGATGAGCAAGATCAGCAGCAGGCCCCCAAATCCCGCTCCAAACCCAGCGGGCGCGGCGAGATCGGGGAAGGCGGCGACCGACGACGTCAGCGCGCCCAGCACGTCGCCCAGGCCGAGCCCGCCGGGGTGATCGATGCTGGCGGCGTCGTGCACGGTCGGGAAGACGGTGACGAAGCAGGTCGCTGCCCCGACCGCGGCGATGGCGGCATTGGCGATCCACCAGCCATATTTGCGGCCCCAGCGGAAACCTTCCTCGCTGAAGATATCCAGCAACCAGAAGCCGAGCAAAGCGCAGGCGAGGAAATTGGCCGGGACGTTGGTGTTGCACAGCGCGAAGAGCACCAGTCCCATCGTCACGCCGCGGTCGCGCCAGCGCGGATAGAGCCACGCGAAGACGAAGAGGATCAGCACCGCGATCCCGTAATTGCGCGCGCTGACGGTATATTCGAACAGGCCGAGCCCGCCGAACATGAAGAGCGCGACGACCGGCAGCTTCAGCGGGGCTTTCAGCGCCAGCACCGTCATCGCCGCGAATGCGATGATGAAGGCCAAAGCGGGCAGCACGACCGGCGACTGGATCAGCGCGTGTCCCGCGCGCAGCAGCAGGTACCAGATCGCCGGATGCCCCTCGCCCTGCAAATTGCCGAGCATGTCGAAAATCGTGTCGCCCGACAGCGCGATGGTCAGCGCCCGCACCTCGTCGCGCCAGGGGACGTGATGGTAAGCGAGAAGCAGCGCAGCGACGGCCCAGAGCGCGAGGAGGATGAGGCGCGGAAGGCGTTGAGACGCCGCATGTGCGTTGGCCGCTTGTGCCGTCACGTCGTTTTGTTTCCTCATCGCGGCCGGATTAATAGCGCCCTGTTCGCGGTCCGCAACGCCGTGAGGCAACGGCCTGTCTTGACACTTCATCCCTTAATTCGTATCTCAAAAGAGATACAAAGGATGATATGATGGCTGGCGCGAGTTCCATGCTCCACGTCCGCCTGGACGACAAGGTGAAGGCGCAGGCGACCGAGGCGCTGGCCGCGATGGGCCTCACTGCGTCCGATGCGGTCCGCCTGCTTTTTCACCGCATCATCGCCGATCAGGCCTTTCCGCTGGAACTCAAGGTTCCGAATGAGGCGACCCGTGCGGCGATGGCCGAGGGCGACGGCATCATCGCCGGTCGGCGCGCGCGCTTTGCCGATGGCGGCGCGTTGATCGCCGATCTGGATGGCTAAGGCGGCCGCCAAGCGCGCGAAACATCCGCGCGCCTGCGATTACGCCAGGGCCTTCTCGAAGGATTGGGAACGTCTCTCGCGCTCGGGCCGCTACGACATGGGCCGACTGAAAAAGGCGATGATTCATCTCATCGCCAACGACGCGCCGCTCGATCCCGAATGGAAAGATCATCCGCTGAAGGGCGAATGGGCGCGTTACCGCGAATGCCATATCGGCGGCGATTTCCTGTTGATCTACCAGATTGACGACGCGGCGGGGAAAGGCGGGACGATCGTGTTCGTGCGGGCGGGGACACACAGCGAGTTGTTCCGGGAGTGACGCGATCCAAGAGGATCATCGCGGATGGCGATGCTTGTTGACCATCCGCAACACATCCAGCAGGGACGCGCGCGATACGCGGCGGGGGCTTTACCAAGGTGATTGACGGGCAGAAGGTTACGGTGGTCCTGCCGGCCTATAATGCGGCCAGGACGCTGCGCCAGACGGTGGCGGAGATCCCGCGCGACGTGGTCGACGACATCATCCTAACGGACGATTGCAGCAAGGACGATACCGCCGCTTTGGCCCGCGAGCTCGGCCTGCACGTCATCGTCCATGACCAGAATCGCGGCTACGGCGGCAACCAGAAGACCTGTTACACCGCCGCCTTGGCCCGCGGCGCCGACATCGTCGTGATGCTGCACCCGGATTATCAGTACACGCCCAGGCTGGTGACGGCGATGGCGGGGATGATCGCGTCCGGCCATTATGACGCGGTATTCGCCTCGCGCATCCTGTCGCGCGGGGCGATCGAGGGCGGAATGCCGCGCTACAAATATGTCGCCAACCGGATGCTGACCGCCTTCCAGAATCTGGTGATGCGGCAGAAATTGAGCGAATATCATACCGGCTATCGCGCCTGGAGCCGCAAGGTGCTGGAGACCTTGCCTTTGCTGGCCGCGTCCGACGATTTCGTGTTCGACAATCAGATGATCGCGCAGGCGGCGTGGTACGGCTTCCGGATCGGCGAGATCAGCTGCCCGACAAAATATTTCCCGGAAGCGAGCAGCATCAATTTCAAGCGCAGCTGTGTCTACGGCTTCGGTGTGCTCGGCACCGCGATGGATTACCGGCTGAGCCGGTGGAAG
>JBBSLM010000347.1:0-2905 GCA_038255245.1 Sphingomonadales bacterium | reverse complement strand
TAGCGGGCGGTGAGGAAGCCGATCGCCGCCGCGCTCAGGGTCGCGAACAAAGCGAAGAAGAAGCCGAAGCCCAGGCCGAAAATCGCGCCGGCCGCCATCTTGAAAATGGACGCTCCGGGCGCGAACGTGGCCAGCATTGCGAACGCGAGAAAATAGAGGCTGCAGAAGGCGATCGGCCGTTCGGCGACCAAAGCGCGCAATTCCTCGCGGCGCTCCTTCAACTCCTCGAGCGTCACGACGTTGCTGAGAATGGTGAGCGCGATCCCCGCCGCGGCGAGCGCGAGCAGGGTCAGCAGCAAGGTTCGGCGGGTGCCCGGGCTCATCGGCCGCCAGCCTTAGGCGCGCGGCGGCGCTTTGTCACAGCCGATGCATCCTTTGTTTCCACGCCGGGTTGTCGGCAAAGAAACGGAGAGATCATGAGCAAGATTCTGGTGTTGTATTATTCCGCTTACGGCCATGTCGAAACGCTGGCCGAGGCGATTGCGGACGGCGCGCGCGCGACGGGCGCGACGGTCGATATCAAGCGGGTGCCCGAGCTGGTGCCGGACGAAGTCGCCGCGAAATCCGGCTACAAGACCGACCAGCAGGCACCAATCGCGACGGTGGCGGAGCTGCCGGATTATGACGCGATCATCGTCGGCGTCGGCACGCGCTACGGCCGGATGGCCTCGCAAATGGCGAACTTCCTCGACCAGACGGGCGGCCTGTGGGCGAACGGTGCGCTCGTGGGCAAGGTCGGCAGCGCCTTCAGCTCGACCGCGACCCAGCATGGCGGGCAGGAAACCACCCTGATGGCGATCCACACCAATTTGCTGCATTTCGGCATGGTGCAGGTCGGGCTGCCGTACAGCTGGGCGGGGCAGATGAAGCTGGACCAGGTGACGGGAGGGTCGCCCTACGGCATCACCACGATCGCCGGCGGCGACGGCTCGCGCCAGCCGAGCGAGAATGAGCTGGAAGGCGCGCGCTTCCAGGGGCGGCATGTCGCCGAGGTGACGAACACATTGTTTGGATAGCTCAGCCGTCACCCCGGACTTGATCCGGGGTCCACCTTCTTGAACCCGAATAAAAAGGAGAAGGTGGATGCCGGATCAAGTCCGGCATGACGAAAGGAGCTATTCCCGTAGCCGCAACGCTGGCCCCAGCGCGGCCCTCCGCACTTCGGAAGCCGTGAACGGGAGCCGATGCCAGCGTTTCTCGCTGAACGCCCGCGTCTGGTCGCTGCTGTGCGGCGAGGCGGGATCGGTGGATTGGGAGTAACTGAGCAAGGCGTCCGCGACCGGGCCGGAGGGCTCGAAGCTCACGACCTGGATGTAGCTGCTGCCGTGGACCGGCTGCAGGCCCTGCGGCGTGATGCGGGACTGCATCATGTTGAGCACGCCGGCGATGTGCGGGCCGCCGTGGATCCGGATGCGCGTCTCGCCGCGCTGGGTCGCCTGCACCTGGCCAAGCGGCGCGTCGAGCGGGATGCCGGCGGCGGTCAGTTCGGCCGAGGCGGCATGGAGGGCGCGCTTGATCGCTTCTGTCGCTTCCGGATTGATACCGGCGGGCGTATCGACCGGGACGGCGGGATCGAACGGTGTCCGGTAGAGGTTGGGAACATTACTGCCCAGATGGCGGAGGAAAGAGAAGAACAGCACCGCGCCGCGGCTGTCGAGATCGGCTCTCTCGTCCCACGCGCGCAACACTTCGCATTCTGCCGCCAGCGTCAGATCGGCTTCGCAGATCGGCACGATGCCGCCGATCATCCGTTCGGCCGCCATGCTGCGGTTGGCGAGGATCAGGTCACGGGCGCGTTCCTGCGTCATCCGCCCGGTCGCGAGCGCGCGCTGAATCTCGAGGATGCCGGATTGGGTGCGGAAGCTCGGGCGGGTGCCGACCGGGCCGACGAGGGGCGAGGCGGCGGGCAGGGGGGCGGCGGGATTGCTCAGCCAATAGCTGTCATTGCTGTTCTGCACCCAGTCGCGCCGTTCCAGCACCGGCAGGCGGGAGATCGGCGTGAGTCCCGGGACCGGGGAGGCCGGATCGACATTCCAGTCGCAATCGCTCTTGGAGCCGTCCAGCACATAGATGCGCTGACTTGCGGCGATGGCGGAGACGGTGGTGGCGCAGCGTTCCAGCCGCGCCGCATCCACGTCCGGCACCGGCGTGACGTCGGCATAAAGCGCGTCGCCGTGGCGGTCGGCGGCGATGGTGTTGGTGAAGCCGATGCCCAATGTGCGCCCGGCAATGTCGCGCAATTCGCCGACGTTGCGGGCGCGGGCGAAGGCGAGCCAGGCGTCGGTGCCGCGAAAATTGTAGAGATTGGCGTCGCGCCACGCGAAGGCGCGCTCGCGGGTCCAGCCCAGGCCCTGTTGCGGCGCGGCGACGACCGGGCCCCAGCGGGTGGCGTAAACCGTGCGTGTGACCGGCGGCGCGTCTTTCACCTGGATGGTGATGTCGCGCCGCTCCATCGGCACGCTTTGGCCATCGACCAAATAGGCGGTGGGATTGGCCGGATCGAGCTTCAGCTCGAACAGGGTGTTGTGGCGGGCGGTCGAGACGGTGTGGGTCCAGGCGACGTCGCGGTTGAAGCCGATCGCGACGAACGGCGCGACAACCAGCCCGGCGCCCATCACGTCGAGCCGGCCGGGGATGGTCAGGTGCATCTGGCGGAAGCGATTCGGGCCTTCCCAGGGATAATGCGGATTGCCGACGAGCAGCCCGCGCCGGTTCGCGGTCGCATCCGCCCCGAACGCCCAGCCATTGCTGCCGAGCGCGGTCTCGGGATTTTCGACCGGCAGGCCGATCGCGGCGGCTGATGGTGCGGTGGCTTCGGGCGGGGCGGCGGCGGCGACCTGGCGCAGGAAGACGGGCGCGAGCAGGCTGCCCTGCAGGATCAGCAAGGCATCGTCGGCGCTCATCG
>JBBSLM010000346.1:0-2909 GCA_038255245.1 Sphingomonadales bacterium | reverse complement strand
TATGACGCGCTCCCCTGGTTCTGGTCGAACCAGTACGATCTGAAGCTTCAGACCGTCGGCCTCTCCCAGGGTCACGATCTGGCGATCACCCGCGGCGATCCGGCCAGTCGCAGCTTCTCCATCATCTATTTGCGCGACGGCCGCGTCATCGCGCTCGACTGCGTCAATGCCGTCCGCGACTATGCGCAGGGCAGGGCGCTCGTCCTCCACCACGTTGCCGCCGACACGCGCGCGCTGGCGGATCCGGCAGTGCCGCTCAAATCGCTCGTCCCGGCTTGATCGGGCAGGGGGGTTGAACCGTCGCGCCGATCCGCCGATGTTGGCTGCGACAATCTGAAAGCAGGACGCTCTCCACATGACCCCCGACCATCTCGATATCGTCAATGGCCTCATCCCGATGGTGGTCGAGCAATCGAACCGCGGCGAGCGCAGCTTCGACATCTATTCCCGCCTGCTGCGCGAACGGATCATCTTCGTCACCGGCGGGGTCGAGGATCACATGGCCTCGGTCATCACCGCCCAGCTCCTGTTCCTGGAATCGGAAAATCCGAAGAAGGACATCTACATGTATATCAACTCGCCGGGCGGCGTCGTCACGGCGGGCATGGCGATCCACGACACGATGAATTACATCCGCCCGCGCATCGGCACGGTGTGCATCGGCCAGGCGGCGAGCATGGGCGCCTTCCTGCTGGCGGCCGGTGAGCCGGGCATGCGCGTGGCGCTCACCAACGCCCGGATCATGATCCACCAGCCCTCGGGTGGCGCGCAGGGCATGGCTTCGGACATCGAGATCCAGGCGCGGGAAATCCTGCGCATCCGGCACCGGATGAACGAGCTGATGGCGCAATATACCAAGCAGCCGATCGAAGAGATCGAGAAGGCCGTCGAGCGCGACCGCTTCTTCGGGGCCGAGGAAGCCAGGACGTTCGGCCTGATCGACGAGGTCTTCGAGAAGCGTCCGCAGCCGCTGGACGAGGAAGCCAAGTCGGCTGCTTAACCATTAGGCCATTGTGATTGGCCTAGATTGAGGTCAGGATAGCGTGTTCGCGGGAGCGTCGCGCTCCGGCCCGAGGGATGAATATGACGAAACTACAAGGCGGCGACAGTAAGAGCACTCTCTATTGCTCGTTCTGTGGGAAGTCGCAGCACGAGGTGCGCAAGCTCATTGCCGGGCCGACCGTGTTCATCTGCGATGAGTGCGTAGAGCTGTGCAACGACATCATCCGCGAGGAGACGAAGTCGGCGCTGGTGAAGACGCGCGACGGCGTCCCCACGCCGCTCGAAATCTGCAAGGTGCTGGACGATTATGTCGTCGGCCAGCAGCACGCCAAGCGCGTCCTGTCGGTGGCGGTGCACAATCATTTCAAGCGGCTCAACCACGGCGCCAAGGGCGGCGACGTCGAGCTCGCCAAGTCCAACATCCTGCTCGTCGGCCCGACCGGCTGCGGCAAGACCTTGCTCGCGCAGACGCTGGCGCGCATCCTCGACGTGCCCTTCACCATGGCCGACGCGACGACCCTGACCGAGGCGGGTTATGTCGGCGAGGATGTCGAGAACATCATCCTGAAGCTGCTCCAGGCTTCGGATTACAACGTCGAACGCGCCCAGCGCGGCATCGTTTACATCGACGAGATCGACAAGATCAGCCGCAAGTCGGACAATCCGTCGATCACCCGCGACGTGTCGGGCGAGGGCGTGCAGCAGGCGCTGCTGAAGCTGATGGAGGGCACCACCGCCTCCGTCCCGCCGCAGGGCGGCCGCAAGCATCCGCAGCAGGAATTCCTGCAGGTCGACACGACCAACATCCTGTTCATCTGCGGCGGCGCTTTTGCAGGCCTCGAAAAGATCATTGGCGACCGGCTCGAGGGCAAGTCGATCGGCTTCGGCGCCAATGTCGCCGCGCCGGACGAGCGCCGCGTCGGCGAAGTGCTGCGCCAGGGCGAGCCCGAGGATCTGCTGAAATTCGGTCTGATCCCCGAATTCGTCGGCCGTCTGCCGGTGATCGCGACGCTGGAGGATCTCGACACCGAGGCGCTGGTGAAGATCCTGAAGGAGCCGAAGAACGCGCTGGTCAAGCAGTATCAAAAGCTGTTCGACATGGAGGACGTCCGCCTGTCCTTCACCGACGACGCCCTGGTTTCGGTCGCCAAGAAGGGCATCGAGCGCAAGACCGGCGCCCGCGGCCTGCGCTCGATCCTGGAGAATATCCTGCTCGACACGATGTTCGACCTGCCGAGCATGGAAGGCGTCGACGAGGTCGTGATCGACAAGGACGTCGTCGCCGGCACCAAGGAGCCGGTGCGGGTCTACGCCGAAAAGAAGGGCGAGACGGCGGCGTAAGGTTGCCGCGCGGCGAATGCCGCTTTAACCTTCCCGGATAACCGGGCGTCGGGGGATGCCCGGGTGTGGGAGGCCATCATGCGTGCTCTCGTGTCGGTCCTGCTTCTGACTGCCAACTGCGCACCCGCGGCGACCGCTTCGGAAAACGTTGCCAATGAAGCTGCTCGTCCGGCCCCGGTACGTGCGGAGGCTGTGGCGAAAGGCCAAAACAGCGCCGCTCCCGCTAATTCCGTGCAAGCTGCGCCCCGCTCCGAGTCGCTGCCGGAGCGTTCGGCGGACTTCTTGATGCGGATTCTCGACGCAAGTCCGATCACCGACTGGGAAGCCGCCAAGGCGGTGTTCCCCGGCGCGCGGTGGGGGCGGGTGGAGCAGCCGCCCATGGGTCCATATGCTCCCGCCGACTCGTCGACGCACGAGCAACGCGGAACGCTCGGCCGCGAAATGGAGGCCACTGTCTACGGCCGTGGTCGTGCGGTCGACAGCGTGGAATTCGGTTATGCGGGCGCTGAGGATTGGGAGCCTTTCGCCCGTGCGCTTTCGGCGCGGGGCGTCAACGCGCGTTCGAT
>JBBSLM010000345.1:0-2926 GCA_038255245.1 Sphingomonadales bacterium | reverse complement strand
GTCCGCCAGCGTCACGGCGACCTCTAGCCCCGCTTTGTCGATCGTCTCGGTCATCGTCTCGCTTTTCCGCTTTGTGCCGCCGGTGGCTTACGCCTAGCTTGGCCGCATGACCTTCGACGATCAACTGCTCCGCTATTTCGGCACGACCGATATTTCCGCGATCCCGCCCGCCGCGCTGGAGGCGGGGGCGGAGCGGATGCGGGTCGATCTCGGGCTGGAGACGGACCGCGGCCGGCGGTTCGCTTTGTGGGCGCTGCTCCACACGCTCGGCGAGGCGCCCGATCTCGATGTCGCGTTCAAGAGCGAGGAGGATCGCGAAGCGGCGCGCAACCTGATGGATCTGCTGCAGGGTGCCGGGCAGCATCAGCCATGAAGTGCCTCGCCGATCCCGGGCACGCGCTCGACAGCGGACTCGCCGCGATCCGGGCCGAGCTCGGCCTGCCGGCTGCCTTTCCCGCCGGGGTGCTGGCGGCCGTCGAAACCGCCGTGCGCCGGACACCGGACGCGCATCCCGACCGGACGGACATGCCCTTCGTCACGCTCGATCCCGAGGGCGCGACCGATCTCGATCAGGCGTTCTCGATCGAGGCGGCGGGCGGCGATCTGCTGCTTCATTATGCCATCGCCGATGTCGGCTGGTTCGTCTCGCCGGGCGACCCGCTGGACCATGAGGCGTGGAAGCGCGGGACGACGCTCTATTTCCCCGATCGGCGGATTCCGCTTTATCCGCCCGCGCTGAGCGAGGGCGCGGCCAGCCTGTTGCCGGATGGGCCGCGGCCGGCGGTAATCTTCACGGTGCGGATCGCGTCGGACGGCAAGGCCAGCCTGGACGGCGCGGAGCGGGCGATCATCCGCAGCCGCGCCAAGCTGGCTTACGAGACCGCGACCCCGGCCGAGCTTCCCGCCGATTTCCCCGAGCTCGCCCGCCGGGTGAAGGTGGCGGAGGCGGCGCGCGGCGCGGCGCGGGTCGATCCGCCGGAGCAGGAGGTCGCGCGCGAGGGGGCAGGAGGCTACACGCTCGCCTTCCGCCCGCGCACCGCCGCCGAAGAGGATAATGCAGCGCTGTCGCTGGCGTGCAACCTCGCCGTGGGCGAGGCGCTGCTGGCGGCGCGGACTGGCCTGTTCCGGGTGATGGCGGAGCCCGATCCGCGCGCGGTGCGCCGGCTGCGGCACACGGCGGAGGCGCTGGGTCTGGACTGGCCGCGGCGGACGCCGTTGGACAATTTCGAGCGGCGGCTGAATGCGGCCAAGCCCGCCGACGCCGCCTTCATGCTCGCCGTCCGGCGCGGCAGTCCGGGCGCGAGCTATGCGTCGTTCGTGGAGGGCGAGAAGCCCTGGCATGCCGCCGTCGCCGCGACTTATGCGCACGCCACGGCGCCCCTGCGCCGGCTCGCCGACCGCTACGTCGTGGAGGCCGCGCTGGCGGTGGCGAATGGTGGTCCGGTGCCGAATGCGGACGCGTTCGAGCGGCTGCCCAAGGTGATGGCGCGGGCCGACGCGCTTGGCGGACGAATCGACCGCGCGGCGATCGATCTGGCCGAAGCCGTGATGCTGGAAAACCGGGTGGGCGAGCGCTTCGCGGCAATCGTGACCGACACCGACGAGCGGGGCGCGCGGGTTCAGTTGACCGACGTGCCGGTGGTGGCGCGGGTCGCGGTGGATGGCGCTGCGCCGGGCGATGCGCTGCGGGTGCGGCTCGACGCGGTCGATATTCCGCTTCGGTCGCTCACCTTCAGCCCGGCGGGCTGAGCTCCACAATCTCGTCGAAGGCGCCGTCCAGCACCGCTTGCTGCGCCCAGGCCAGGTCGCCCGCCATGTAGCGGTCGGTCTTGTAGAAGGGCACCTGTGCCCGGACCGTCGCCAATGCCCGCGCGAGCGGCGGCGAAGAGGTCAGCGGCGGGTGGAAATCCAGGCCTTGCGCGGCGGCAAGCAATTCGACTCCGATCACGCCCGCGGCATTGCCGGCGACGCGGCGCGCCTTGGTGCCGGCATGGGTGGCCATGGAGACATGGTCCTCCTGGCCCGCGGAGGTCGGCACCGTGTCTACGCTCGCGGGCCAGGCCAGCGATTTGTTTTCGGAGACGAGGGCCGCCGCCGTCACCTGCGCGATCATGAAGCCGGAATTGACGCCGCTGTCGGGGGTCAGGAAGGGCGGCAGGCCGCTCAATTTCGGATCGACCAGGATGGCGGTGCGGCGCTCGGAAATGCTCGCGATTTCGCACAACGCGATGGTCAGGATGTCGGCGGCGAAGGCGACCGGCTCGGCGTGGAAATTGCCGCCCGAAATCGCTTCCTCGCCGAAGATGATCGGGTTGTCGGTGACGGCATTGGCTTCGATCGTCAGCGTGCCGGACACCTGCCGCAGCAGATCGAGCGCCGCGCCCATCACCTGCGGCTGGCAACGGAAACTATAGGGGTCCTGCACCCGGTCGCAATCCGAGTGCGAGGTGCGGATCGTGCTGCCTTTCAGGAGTCCGCGCAGCGCCGCCGCGACGGCGATCTGTCCCGGCTGGCCGCGCGCCGCATGGATGCGCGGGTCGAAGGCGGCGTCGGTGCCCTTGAGCGCGTCGAGCGACATCGCACCGGCGACCAGCGCCGCGCCGAAGATGCGTTCGGCGGCGAACAGGGTATCGAGCGCGATCGCGGTCGAGACCTGGGTGCCGTTGATGAGGGCGAGGCCTTCCTTCGGTCCCAGCGCGATCGGTTCGAGGCCGAGCCGCTGCAGCGCGTCGGCGGCGTGGAGCAGCTCGCCTTTCAGGGTCACATGGCCTTCGCCAAGCATGGCGGCGCTGAGATGGGCGAGCGGGGCGAGGTCGCCCGAGGCGCCGACCGAGCCCTGTGCGGGGATGACCGGCAGCGCGTCGGCCGCCAGCATCGCCAGCAGCCGTTCCACGACCGCGCGGCTGATCCCGCTCATACCGCGGCC
>JBBSLM010000344.1:0-2942 GCA_038255245.1 Sphingomonadales bacterium | reverse complement strand
ATCAGGCGATGCCGCGCGACGGCTATACGCAGATGTTCCGCAACATGCTCGACCATCCGAACATCGACCTGATGCTCGGTGTGGACTGGGTCGAGGTGCGGGACCAGGTGCAGGCGGGCCATCTGATCTTCACCGGGCCGGTCGACGAATATTTCGATTATCGCTTCGGCAAATTGCCCTATCGCAGCCTGCGGTTCGAACACCGGATCGAGGATTGCGAACAGTTCCAGCCGGTCGCGGTGGTCAATTATCCCTCGCCGGAGATGCCCTACACCCGGATCACCGAATATAAGCATCTGACCGGCCAGGCGCATGCGCGGACCAGCATCACCTACGAATATCCGTCGGCCGAGGGCGATCCTTATTATCCGATTCCGCGGCCGGAAAATCAGGCGCTGTTCAAACGCTATGAAGCGCTGGCCGACGCGACGCCGGGCGTCACCTTCGTCGGTCGGCTCGCCACCTACCGTTATTACAATATGGACCAGGTGGTCGGGCAGGCGCTGGCCGCATTCCGGCGGATCGACGATCGCAAGCGTTCGCTCGAAGAGCAGGCGCCGCATGCGGTGCCGATGGTTCAGGCTGCGGAGTGAGTAGCGCCGCCGGCGTCCTCAAGATTCGAGCGCAGCGGTGGCGGATTCGCGGGACCGAATGAAGCCGGTGCCTATTGATCCCGCCGGACCGCCGGTCCACAGGCAGCCGGACAGGGGCTGTGCAATCTCACGTGGAACGACAGACACTTAAGGTTCCGATGGCGCGCGCGCGGGGCGGGGCATAGCCTTGGCGGGGTGGCTTGCCGTGCTCGGCGGGTTTTGCTGGCGGCGCGCCTGGTTCGTCGTCCTGATGTGGGTCGGCGCGGCGATCCTGGCCGGAACCACGGCGCCCGGGCTTTCCGAGCGGCTGCTCAGCGGGTCCGGCGACATCGCGGATAGCCCGTCGCTGCGCATCGACGAAATCCTGCGCTCCGAATTTCGCGGCACCGACGCGCAGACCCTGATCCTGACCTTCCGGCCGGCGCCGGGCGAAGGGAATGGCGAGAGCCTGCTCGGCCTGGTCGATAGGGTGACGGAAGCGCTGACGGCGTTGCCGGTGGTCGCCTCGGTGGCGAATGAGCGGGACCTGACGAACCCGCGCCTCGCGCCGAAACCGGGCAGCGGCCATTTCATCCTGATCGAGCTCCGCACGCCCGACGCGCTCGCCACTGAGCAGGAAGTGCCCCGGCTACGGGCGGTGATCGCGCCGTTGATGGAGGCGGCAAGGGCGCGCCACGGGGCGGTTGATTGGGCGCTGACCGGCCGCGCGGCACTGACCTACGACATCAACCGCTTCAACGTCGAGGATTCCACCCGGGCGGAGCTTCGCGCCCTGCCGATCACTTTGGTCGTGCTTATTTTCGCCTTCGGCTCGCTGGTGTCGGCGATGCTGCCCCTGTTGCTTGCCATCCTGACCCGCACGGTCGCGCTCGGCATCATCTTCATCCTGGCGGGCTCGTTCGAAGTGTCCAACCTGGTGCTGAGCGTGGTGACCATGTTGGCGCTCGCCTTGGGCATCGATTACAGCCTCTTTCTCATTCACCGCTACCGTGTCGAGCTGGCGCGGCTGATCGCGCAGCCGCCGGACACCGGCTCGGCGGAAGAGGCCGCGGTGCGAAGCGCGATGGCGCAATCGGGCACGGCCGTTCTCTACAGTGCGGCCACCGTCGCGATCGGCATGCTGGCCCTGCTCGCCACGCCGCTCATGGAAACCCGGTCCATCGGCCTGGGCGGCGCGTTCGCGGTGCTGGTGGCGTTGCTTACCTCGCTCACGCTCGTGCCCGCATTCCTGCGGCTGCTCGGCCGGGGTCTGCTCGAATGGCCGAGCGGTCTGTCGCGCCGGATGAATGGCGAGACTTCGCGCCGGCTGTGGAACCGGTGGGCCAAGTTCATCATGCGCCGGCCGCGGCTCTCGATCCTGACCAGCGTCGCGCTGCTGCTCGCTTTGGCCGCGCCGGCCCTGCACACGCGCTTCGGCTTCCCGGACAGCAACTTTCTTCCCCAGGAGATCGAATATGCCCGGGGCGTGGAGATGCTTGCCGGGATGGAGCTTGAAGGGCTGGCATCGCCGCTGCCGGTCGTGGTCAGCGATACCAGCGGAGAACCGGCGATCACGCCTGAACGCGTTCCCCGGCTTGCCGCTTTCGCCGCGCGGCTCGAGCAGGACCCGCGGGTTCGCGTGGTGCTCGGTCCGGTCGAGGCCGCAGAAGCGTCGCCGGCCGGGGCCGAAGCCGGATCCTCGCCAACGCTGGCCGATGCGGTCAGCGGCTCGCTCTACCGCGACGCCTTCACCAGCGACGATCGCACCCGCCTGCTGTTCCGGGTGATCCCGTCCGACAGTTCTTCGCTGGAGGAATTGCGCGCGCTTGCCGCCACGATCCCGGGTGCGCTGCAGACCGAGGGGCTCGTCGCCGAAGTCGGCGGCCAGGTGCAATATTTCGAGGATTTCGATTCCGCGGTCGGCGCATCCTATTTCCTGACGATCGCGCTCGTCCTGGGCTTTTCCGCGATTGCGCTGCTGCTCTTTTTCCGGGCCCCGCTGGCGGCAGCCAAGGCGCTGGTGCTGAACCTGCTGTCCGTTGCCGCCGGCTATGGCGTGGTCGTTCTGGTGTTCCAGCTTGGCTATGGCGCGGAACTGTTCGGCTTGTCGGGCGGCACGGGCGTCGTGCCGATCACGGTGCCGCTCATCATCTTCTGCATCCTGTTCGGCCTGAGCATGGATTACGAGATTTTCCTGCTGACCCGTGTCCGCGCGATCTTCCTCGCAACGGGCGACACGAGACGCAGCATCCGCGAGGCGCTGGCCGATACCGGTTCGGTGATCACCAGCGCGGCCTTGATCATGGTGGTCGTCTTCGGCGCCTTTGCGTTCGCGCGCGTCTTCATCGTGCAGATGATCGGCCTGGGGCT
>JBBSLM010000343.1:0-2961 GCA_038255245.1 Sphingomonadales bacterium | reverse complement strand
CGCCTCGGGCGCGCGATAGGCGTCGACGCCCTCGGGCTTGTCGGAGCCGCCGAAGCCGCGCTGGTCGGGGACGATCACACGATAATGGTCGGCCAGTGCGGTGGCGACGTGCCGCCAGGTGCGGTGCGATTCGGGAAAGCCGTGCAGGAAGATGATCGCGGGGGCGTCCCTCGGCCCGGCCTGCGCGACCTTCAGGGTGATGCCGGTGGCGAGATTGATGCGGGTGGTTTCCATCAGGGATAGCTCACCGTCTTCGGCACTTCGGGGAGGGGGATGAACTCCGCATCGTCATTCGGCGGAAGCGTGAAGCGGCCGGCGCGCCAATCTTCCTTCGCCTGCTGGATGCGGTCGCGGCGGGAGGAGACGAAATTCCAGAAGACGTGGCGCGGGCCGTCGAGCGGTTCGCCGCCGCAGAGCATGACGCGCGCGCCGCGCTCCGAGCGGAGAGTGGAGCGGATGGCGGGCCTGAGGACGTAGAGAGTGAGTGGCGCCAATGGCAGGCCGTCGAGGCTGGCTTCGCCTTCGGCCACGTAGAGCGCGCGCTCGGTCGCTTCGTCGTCGATGGCGATGCTGCCGCCGGGCTCGAGGTGAATGTCGGCATAGATGGTCGGGCTGTGCTGGGTGACCGGCGCGGTCGCGCCCCACAGGCTGCCCATGATGATGCGGGCGCTGGCCTTGCCGTCGTCGATCACGGGCAAATCGGCTTCCGGCACATGTTCGAAGGCCGGGTCGATCTCTTCCTTGGCGCCGGGCAAGGCGATCCAGGTCTGGATGCCGGACAAAGCGGGGCCGGCGGCGCGCTCGCTGTCCGGCGAGCGCTCTGAATGCGTGATGCCCTTGCCGGCGGTCATCAAATTCACCGCGCCGGGGCGGATCGTGGCGAAGGTGCCGAGCGAATCGCGATGGTCGATCGCGCCGGCGAACAAATAGGTGACGGTGGCCAGGTTGATGTGCGGGTGCGGACGGACGTCCATCCCTTCGCCGACGGGCAGGTGCGCCGGGCCCATCTGGTCGAAAAAGATGAACGGGCCGATCGTCGTGCGATCGCGATGCGGCAGGGTGCGGTGCACCTTGAAACCGCCGAGGTCGTGGGTGGTCGGGTGGAGGGTGAGGAGGAAGGGATCGTCGGTCATGCCTGCTTCTACTCCGGCCCGCGCCCGGCGCGAAGCCGGAACCGCATTGGGGGTATGCCCGAAACGACTTGGCGACCGCGGTCTTCGCGCGCACAGGAAGGGCAGGAGGCTTCATGGTCCGGCATGCCCACCCCGAGCGTCATTCGGTATCGCGAATCGGCTGGCTGCGGGCGGCCGTGCTCGGCGCCAATGACGGCATCGTCTCGACCGCGAGCCTGATCGTCGGCGTGGCGGCGGCGGATGCAAGTCGTGGTGCGATCCTGCTGGCGGGGGTTGCCGCTTTGGTCGCCGGGGCGATGTCGATGGCGGCGGGCGAGTATGTTTCGGTCAGTTCGCAATCCGACACCGAACGCGCCGATCTCGACCGCGAACGTCAGGAGCTTGCCACCCAGCCGGAAGCGGAACTGGCCGAACTGACCGGCATCTACATCCGGCGCGGGCTCGATCGCGACTTGGCGGGCAAGGTCGCCACCCAGTTGATGGCCGGCGACGCGCTCGGCGCGCATGCCCGCGACGAACTGGGCATTTCCGAAATCAGCACGGCCCGGCCGCTGCAGGCGGCGTTGGCATCGGCGGCGACGTTCACCGTCGGAGCGGCGGCGCCGCTGCTGGTCGTGCCGCTGGTGCCGATCAACGCGATCGTGCCGCTGGTCGTTTTGGTCTCGGTGCTTTGCCTGGCGGGATTGGGCGTCCTGGGTGCCCGGGCGGGCGGAGCGCCGGCGCTGCGGCCGGTGCTGCGCGTCACCTTCTGGGGAATCATCGCGATGGCGCTGACCGCCGGGATCGGGCGCCTGTTCGGGACCGTCGTCGGCTAGAGCGTTCAGCCCTCGCCGGGTGCCCGCGCCACGATGGCCAGAGCATGCACCCGCTCGACCAGCAATTCCTTCAGCGCCGCATTGACCGCGCGCTGGCGCTGGAGGCGGGATTGGCCGGCGAAGGCGTCGGCTTCGATCTCGACGGTGAAGTGGCTCTCAGCTCCTTCGCCGCGATAGCCGCCATGGCCGCGATGCTTTTCGCTGTCGTCGCGCACGACGAGCCGTGTCGGAGACAGGGCGGCGGTCAGGCGCTGGTGGATTTCGACCGCGATCGGGCCCGTGAACTGATCGGTCATAGGGCCTATATAGGGTGGCTGGAGCGAAGAGCGGAGCGTAAGTTTTGGCGAGTGCGGGTGAAAGGCGGACGCGGTTTCACGGGCGGATCGAGACCGGCCGGGGTTGCGACCATCCCGGCTGCGACGAGGCCGGGGAGTTCCGCGCGCCGGCGCTGCGCGGCCCGAGCTTCGACGGCCCCGGCGATTGGCGCTGGCTGTGTCTGGACCATGTGCGCCAATTCAACACTGGCTATAATTGGTTCAGCGGGATGAGCCCGGACGAGATCGAAGCGGCGCACAATCCCTATGGCGGCTGGGACCGCGAGACCCGCGCCTTCGCCAGCGGCGGCGCGGACCGGGCGCCGCGCTGGGCGGATTTCACGGATCCGCTGGACGCGATCGGGGCGCGGTTCGCGCGGACGATGCCGCAGCAACGGACGGACGGGCGCGAGCTGAGCGAGGGCGACCGGCACAATCTGCGCGTGCTTGGCCTGCCGGTCGATGCCGAACGGCGGGCGCTGCGCAATCGCTATGCCGAGCTGGTCCGCAAATTCCACCCCGACCGCAATGGCGGCGACCGCAGTCACGAGCGGGCGTTGCAGGAAGTGATCGCGGCCTATCAGGCGCTGAAGGGCCGCCCGGCGTTTGCGTGATTACAAGCCCCGTTCGTCTCGAGCGAAGTCGAGAGACACGCTGGGGGCGGCGGAACTCGAAAGGCAGATCCTGTTTCACCAGTGT
>JBBSLM010000342.1:0-2963 GCA_038255245.1 Sphingomonadales bacterium | reverse complement strand
CTCGTCCGGCGAAAGCTGTCCCGCTTCCATATGCACATTGGTCGCGCCGACGCCCGGCGCGCCGCCGATCCCGCGCACCGCGTGGCCGTTGGTGGTGAGCCCCAATTGTCGCGCCGCGGCGGCATTGAGCAGCCAACCAGTAACGCGGCCGCGCTCCACCAGCGCATGGCGCCGCGTCGCGACGCCTTCGCCATCGAAAGGACGCGAACGCAGGCCGCGCGCGCGGTGCGGATCGTCGACAATCGTGATCGCTTCCGGGAAGATGGCCTGATCCTCGCGACCGAGCAGAAAGCTGGTGCGGCGCGCCACAGCGGGGCCACTGATGGCGCCGAGCAAATGGCCCACGAGGTGCCCGCCGATGCGCGGATCGAAGACGATCGGCAGGGTGCCGCTGTCGAGCTTGGCCGGGTGCAGGCGCTTGATCGCGCGCTCGCCGGCCAGCCGCCCGATCGCATCCGGTGCATCGAGATCGGCATAATGGCGCGTGCCGTGACTGGCATGGTCGCGCTGCATGAAGCTGCCCTCGCCCGCGATCACGCTGGCCGAGCCGCCATAATGGCTGGAGGTGTAGCCACTGCAGAAGCCGCCGGAGGTCGCCAGGGCGATGACGCTGCGGCCGGCGCTGGCGCTCGCGCCTTCGCTGTTGGTGATGCCGGCGACGGCGCGGGCGGCATCCTCGGTCGCCAGCGCGCGCGCCTTCAAGGCGGCGGGCGACGGATCGGCGCCATCGTCGCCTTCGAAATCGGGCAGGTCGCCGCGAAAGAGCAACTCCTCCGGGGCGAGGCCGGCATGCGGGTCTTCCGGCGCCTCGCGCGCCATCGCCACGGCGCGCTCGACGAGAGCGACCAAGGCCGCGTGGGACAGATCGGATGAGGACACGCTCGCGGAACGCGTCCCGGAGAAGACGCGCAGGCCGATTTCCTCGCCTTCCGAGCGGCCGACATCCTCTAGCTCGCCCAGCCGGACGTTGATGCCCAGCGACGCCTCGCCCACGTACAGCGCATCGGCGGCATCGGCGCCGGCCCTGCGGGCGGCATCAATCAGGGCACCGGCGCGCGCCTCGGCTTCTCCAACTGTCAGCATGGGGGCGACTTAGGGGCGTGGCCCGCCCGGGGCAAGGTTCACAGACTCGTGCCGACCACCAGGCAGGCGAGGAACATCAGCAGCCCGGCGAAGCGGTTCGAGCGGAAAGTGGCGAGCGCGGAGGCGCCGTCGTCGGGCCTCAGCCAGACCACTTGCCCCGTCAGATGCAGCGCCATCGGCAGCAATGGGAGCAACGCCAGCCATTGCGGACGCAGCCACCAGAAGGCCGTGGCCCACAGCGCGAGCGCGACCAGATAGCAGATCGCGACGCCCGTCCGCGCATGCCGGCCGAGCCGCCGGGCCGAGGATTTGACCCCGACCAGGGCATCGTCCTCGCGGTCCTGCAGCGCGTAGACCGTGTCATAGCCGATCACCCAGGCGATCGCCCCGGCGTAGAGCAGCAAGCCGGGCGTATCGAGATCGCCCTTGATCGCCGCCCAGCCAACCAAAGCGGCCCAAGAGAAAACCAGACCGAGCCAAGCCTGCGGCCACCAGGTGATCCGCTTCATGAAGGGATAGGCGGCGACCAAGGCGAGGCTGCCGAGCGCAACCAGCTGGGCGAAAGGGCGGAGTTGCAGCAGGACCACGAGCCCGATCAGGCTCATCGCGAGCAGCAAGGCCCACGCGCCCTTCAGGCTCACACGCTGGCTGGCGAGCGGCCGCAGCCGGGTCCGTTCGACCTGTGCGTCGAGGTCCTTGTCGATGATGTCGTTATAGACGCAGCCCGCGCTGCGCATCGCGAAGGCGCCGAGCGCGAACCAGGCGATCAGCGCCCAGCCGACCGGATTGGCGATGCCGCCCCCCATCCCCGCCAGCGCGATCGCCCACGCCCCGGGCCAGAAAAGCAGCCACACCCCGATCGGCCGGTCCAGCCGGATCAGCGAGGCATAGGGCCGAACGCCCCGCGGCAGGGCCCCGATCAGCCCGCGCCGCTCGCTGTCCGGGACGATATCTGTGGGTACGCTCACCCTCCCGGTAGAAAGAAAGGTGAACCCAGGATCAAGTCCGGGGTGACAGGATCAAAAAATCGTCATGCCGGACTTGATCCGGCATCCATCTTCTTCCTTTGTCAAACCATGCCCGCCACCCCCGCCTGGCCGCCGCACAGCCTGCCGCGTCTGTTCGTGGATCAGGCGCTGTCGGCGGGGCTGAGCCTTTCGCTCGACGGCGGTCCGGCGAATTATCTCGGCAATGTCCTGCGGCTGAAAGCCGGCGACGCGGTCAAGCTGTTCGACGATTCGTCCGGCGAATGGCTGGCGCGGATCGAGGCGGCGGACCGGAAGCGGGTGACGCTTGCCGTCGAGGACCCTCTCCGACCGCGCGAGGAAGTGCCGGACCTGTGGCTGCTGTTCGCGCCGTTGAAGCGGCAGACGACGGACTGGCTGGTCGAGAAGGCGACCGAATTGGGCGCAAAGCGGCTGATGCCGGTGCTGACCCGGCGGACGGTGGCGGAGCGGGTCAAGCTGGACCGTTTGCGCTCCATCTCGATCGAAGCGTCGGAGCAATGTGATCGCACGGCGCTGCCCGAGATCGCCGAGCCGGTGAAACTGGATGCCTTGCTCAAGAATTGGCCAGCGGAGCGCGCCCTGTTGTTCGCCGACGAGACTGGCGGGGCGCCGCTCGCCGAAGTGGCGACAGCCGGTCCGACCGCGATCCTGATCGGCCCTGAAGGCGGCTTCACTGACGAGGAGCGCGCCGCGATCCGCGCATTAGGGACGCCCGTCTCGCTCGGCCCGCGCATCCTGCGCGCGGAGACTGCCGCGCTGGCCGCGCTCAGCCTGTGGATGGGCGCGGCGGGCGATTGGGGTCGCCCGCCGCGCACCTGATGCTTACTTCGAGTCGACCAGCACAATCTCCGCATCCTGCTTGGCGGTGATCGT
>JBBSLM010000341.1:0-2964 GCA_038255245.1 Sphingomonadales bacterium | reverse complement strand
GCGACACGCGCACGCCGCCCCAGGCTTGTGGTCCCCAGCCGCGATGTCCGCCGAGATCGCCCGCACCGAGGGCTGGACCTTCGGCGTCACCTGACCCCGGCAAGTACGAAAAAGGCGGCGGGTTTCCCCGCCGCCTCGTTCGTTGCCCGATCCGATAGATCAGAAGCGATAGCTGACGCCGACCTTCAGGCGCCAAACCGACGACGACACGTTGACAGCGTTGTCGGAGTCGAAGTTGCTCTGCGGCGTCACGCCAGTGCCCGAAAGCGGCGTGATGATGTAGCGACCCTGAGCATCGACGCCGCTGGTGCCGGCCACTTCCTGGAGACCTGCGAAGTTCCGACGGCGCTGAACGTTCCAGCTGTCGTTGAGGAAGTTCAGGAAGTTGTCGAACGTGGCGTAAAGGCGGATCGAATCGTCTGCCACGCCAAAGGCGCTGAGCGGACCCGGCAGTTCCTGCGAGAAGGACAGGTCGAGATCGTAATACCAGTCGTTCGTGCAGGTGTTGCGCGGGATCGTGCGGCCGATGTAGCGGCGCGCGCAGCTCAGCCCGTTGGCGAAATCGACGAGTTGCTGGACCGTCGTCGCGTTCGAGAAGCCCGCTCCCACGCCGACAGGCGCGATGTTCGGATCGTTCGTGCCGGTGGGCAGATAGACCAGCGCGTTGTCGTTGCCCGACACGCTGTCGCCGAACACGCCGCCGCCCTGGAAGGTCAGGCTGTACGGACGGCCGGAGCGCGCGATGAAGGTGAAGCCCAGGCGGGTGTCATATTCACCGAAGAACCGCTCCGAGAACGTCGTCGCCAGCGCGATATTGTGACGGCTCTCGTAGAAGCCGCGCGACGCATCGGGATTCTGCCGGTCGGACGCGGCGGTGAGATCATAGTTCGAGCCCGCCGTCGAGTTGTACAGGTTCCGGCGATCCTTCGAGTCCGTGTAGGAATAACCCAGGCTGAAGAAGATCGAACCGCCATCCGTGATCAGGCCGCGATTGTGGTTCTTCGACAGGATGAAGGAAGCGATCATGCTGCTGTAGCCGTCCGAATTGGTCAGCATAAGCTCGTCATCGCGGCCCGTGTTGAAGCAGGGCGCATTGACGTTCGAATAGACCGGCGGCGCACCGATCGACGTCAGGCGCGCGGTACAACCGGCAACGCTGGGATCGATCGAGCGATAGATCGGCCGACCGTCGATGGTGAAGCCCCCGACTCCCAGCGCCGGATTCGGCGTCGCCGCAAGATCGACCAGGGTGAAGGGATTCTCGAACTGGCTGTAGATGAAATCGAGATTCATGTTCCAGCCGCTGAAGAAGCCGCCGCTGGCCAGATCGAGCCCGGCCTGCAAGCCTAGGTTCGCGCGGATCACGGTCGGGCTCTGGATGTTCGGATCGATCGACTGGGTGTCGCCAAGACCGTTCGCCGCCGAGGTGATGCCGTTCTGGCGGATACAGGCCGGGACGCCGGTGAAGGTGCCGCCGGTCACGACGTCGATCTGGCCAGCCGGGCAGCCCGCCGCCTGCGAATTGCCCTCGGCGAAGCCGAAGCCGTTGTTCTGGAAGGCATTGCCGAACCAGACGAGCGGATCGCCGCCGCCGAAGATGCCGACGCCACCGCGCAGCTGGGCGCGGGAGAACATGGCGAATTCGTCGAAATCATAGGTGAAGCCAAGGCGCGGCAGGAAGATCGGCTCGAGGGCGCTGAAGCCGGTCGTGTTGGTGAAACCATAGCGCTGCTCGAACCGCGGGTTCGCGTCGGGACCATCGCCGGAATAGATATCGACGCGAATGCCGGCGACCAGATTGAGTTGGTCGTTCACCCGGAAATCGTCCTGCGCATACATCGAGTAGATCGTCCGCACGAACTGCGCGGCCGCATCGTTGATGTCGCCAGTCCGCGAGAAGTTGCCGAACGCGCCTTCGGTCTGCCCGCCAACCACATTGTTGGGAGTCGTCGATGTCTGGTTGTTGCCGAGACCCGGCGACAGCAGGCCAGCTTCAAGGTCGGTCGCGTTGCGGAAGACCAGGGTGCCGGTCGCGTTCTGGACGAACAGGTTGAACAGGCTGGCGTGATTGACCTCGAACCCCAGCTTGATCTGGTGCCGGCCGAAGTTGAAATTGGCCAGCGCCCGGAATTGGTCGAGCTGCGTCTGCAGGTCGTTGGCCGAACGCGAGTTACCCGGACCGGCCAGCACGGCGCCGTTCGTCGCGCCGGGAATGCCCACGATGATGCGCGGGATCGGGGTGGCATCCTGCGCCTCACCGCCGCCGACTGGATCCTGACGATCCTTAATCTCCGAGCGCGAATAACGCAGCTCGGTGGAGAAAACGTCCGACCAGTTCGAATAGAGGCGCGCCGAATAATAATCGGAGAAAGTGCCGCTATTGTAGAAGGTATTGAGGCCGGTCACCTGCGGGGAAGCTTGGCCCGTGAAGAAATCATCCGGGCGGACGCTGGCTTCCTCGAGCCGCTGGTACGTTGCCTCGAGGCGATGATCGTCATTGATCTGCCAGTCCAAGCGGCCAAAATAGCGGTCGTTGGTGAAGTCGCGGCTACGGACCAGCGGGCCGGTATCGATACCGTAGACGCGGTTCAGAATTTCGGAAATCTGATTGAACGCCGCAACGGGCACGCCGGCCAGTTCGTTGGCGTAGCCAGCGCCGGCCGGGCCGTCGTCCTGGCTCTGGCCAGCCTCCTGATGCTCGTAAGCGCCATAGAAGAACAAGCGGTCGGGGATGACCGGCCCGCCGAAGGACACGCCCCAGCGCTTGTCGGGTTCGATCGGCGCAACCGGGCGGGTGACGCCATCGGCGGTGAGCGAATCGCCGCGCATTCCGGAGTCGGAATATTCGAAGAACGCGCCGCCATGGAACTCGTTCGAACCCGAACGGGTGACCACATTGATCGCGCAACCGGTAAACTGGCCATATTCGACGTCGAACGGCGCGAACTGGACCTGCGTCTCGCG
>JBBSLM010000340.1:0-2981 GCA_038255245.1 Sphingomonadales bacterium | reverse complement strand
GCCGCGGCTGCGATCCTGAAGGATCGGCGGAAGTTGTTGCGTAAGCGTAACGCTGGGAACTGACGCGGCGGCGGGGCTTTTGGTTCGGCAGTCACGCTTACGACAGGGGATGTCCATGGACGTGCGCTGGGTTGCCGCAGTAGCGACGCTTCCGTGCCTTTGTCTGTTGGCCAATGAGGCCGGGGGGCAGAGCCGCCGCAGCGCCTCCGAACCGCCCATCTTATTCGAACTGCGCCCCTTTCAGGCGCCGCTGGCGACGGACCAGCGCATGCCGGAAGAGGCGTCCCCACCGCCGATCCGTTCCAACGGCCTGCTCGGCCGGCTGAGCGTCACCGAGGATGCGGAGATCGGCGTCGGCCGCTACGCTGTCGGAACGATCGCACGCTCGCGGACCAATGTGGAGCGCGAACGGATGATGGAGCGCGAGAATCGCAACATCGCCGGTGCCGGGATGCGCGTCCGCTTCTGACCGGCTTGCCCCGCACGCATGCCTCCGCCTAGGGCGATTTCAAACTTGGGAGATCGTCCATGCAGCTTGGTTCAGATATCGCCGCCATTGTCACCGGCGGCGCCTCCGGCCTCGGTGAGGCCACCGCCCGCGCGCTGGCCGCCCGGGGCGTGAAAGTCGCCGTGCTGGACCGCGACGCCGACAAGGGCGCGAAGGTCGCGGCCGAGATTGGCGGCATCTTCGCCGAAGTCGATGTGACTTCCGACCAGGCCGTCGACGCCGCCTTCGCCAAGGCCCGCGAGGCGCACGGTCAGGAGCGCATTCTGGTCAATTGCGCGGGCGTCGCCAATGCGATGAAGACCGTCGGCCGCGACAAGGAGACCAAGGCGGTCAAGCGCTACCCGATCCACCAGTTCGAGCTCGCCATCCAGATCAATCTGATCGGCACCTTCCGCTGCATCGCCGCTTCCGCCGCCGGCATGGCCGACCTGGCGCCGCTGGCGGATGGCGAGAAGGGCTGCATCATCAACACCGCCTCGGTCGCGGCCCAGGACGGCCAGATCGGCCAGGCGGCCTACAGCGCCTCAAAGGCCGGCGTGCTCGGCATGGCGCTCCCGATTGCCCGCGACCTGATGGGGGAGGGGATAAGGGTCAACACCATCCTCCCCGGCGTGTTCGAAACGCCGATGGTGGCGATGATGCCGCAGAATGTCCGCGACGCGCTCGGCCAGCAAGTACCCTTCCCGAAGCGGCTCGGCCAGGCGCCCGAATATGCGCGCCTCGCCGTGTTCATCGCCGAGAATGTGTACCTCAACGCCGAGCATATCCGACTCGACGGCGGCATCCGCATGGCGCCGCGTTGAGCTCAGGATTCGCGCTGCACCCGGGGATCGTCAGTCAGGTGACGTCATTCGCCCCCACGGCGCGCCTGTCCGTAACGAGTTGGCTGCTGTCCCGCTGAAAGGCCACCGCGGCCCCGATCAAGCCTGGCTCCGGTGCTGTCAGCAGCAGCAATGTGACCCGCTCCATCCGCTCGCGATAGCGGCCCTTGGCGATGAAAGCCTCCCAGAACGAAGACCAAGCGAGCCGCTCCCGCATCCGGTTGGCAAGTCCGCCGGACAGCACCAGAGCGGTCGATCCATGCGCCAGGCTCAAGTCGCCGGCCGCCGCGCCCAGCGCCCCGGTTAGGACTTCGAGCGCTTCGACCGCAACCGGATCGCTCCCGCCAAGCGCCGCGTCCCACAGAGCGGGGTCGTCCACCCCCGCCCCGCCAAGGACGGCGTAGATGTCGGCCAGGCCAGGCCCCGACGCGACCCGCTCGACCGAGCACCGCCCGTGCCGTGCGGTCATGGCCTGCTCGATCCGCCGCTCGATTTCGGTTCGCGGCGCGAAGCCGATATGGCCGCCCTCGCACTCGACGATCTCGCTGCTGCCGTTCCGGCGAATGATGAGAGACACGCCCAGCCCAGTCCCCGGACCGACCACGGTGACCGCGCCTTCAGCCGGAAGCCCTTGCCCCGGACCCGCCAAATGCTCGAACGCGCGCGTCGGCAGCGCCGAAACGGCATGAGCGACCGCGCCGAAATCGTTCAGCAACAGCAGTTGCTCGAGCCCCAGCGCGGCGCGGATCGTGCGACGGTCGATCGCCCAATGGCCGTTCGTGAAGCGCAACATGTCGCCCTCGATCGGCGCCGCGACCGCGATCGCGGCGGCGTCCGGCGGCGCGCTCCCGCAGTCCGCGACGAAGGCGCCCCACGCTTCCGCCAGTCCGTCATGCTCCGCCGTGCGATATTTCCGGACGTTGCCGATGACGGGCGGCGCATCCGGCGTCAGCGTGGCGAGCGCGAAGCGGGCATGCGTTCCACCCACATCGCCGACCGCGATTGTCCTGCCGGCACCCGTCATGACCTCGCCTCTATCCTCATCTCGCCACGATACCTGCCGGATCGGCTGCTTGACCCCGTAACGATCCTGACCGACACATTGCGAACGACTCTGAAGGACATTTGGCGTCATGGCGATCCTTTCCATTCCCTGTCTCCGTTGCCGCGCAACGGCCCAGGCCGACGAAAATGCGCCAGGCATCTCCTGTCCCTCCTGTGCGCTCGTCTTGCCGCCGCCCGCGGCCGCGGCCTGGATGGTGAGCAGGGAAGGGACGCAGCCTTTCGGTCCGTACACAATCGCACAGCTCGTAGCCTATTTCGGCCAGTCGCAGGTGCTGCCGACGGACAGCCTCTGGCACCAGGGCGCGCCCGATTGGGTGCAGGCCGGGCAATTGCCCGCGCTCGCCGGGGGCGGTGCGCCCGCCGCTCAGCCGGCGCCGCAGCCTTATGCCGCGCAGCCGCAAGCCGACCCTTATGCGGCCCAGCCGCAGCCCTATGGAGCGCAGCCTTATGGTGCCCCGGCCCAGCCTTATGGCGCGCCGGGTCAACCCTATGGCGGCCAGCCTTATGGCGCCCCAGTCGCGACCGGTCCCGGCTTCGGCCTGCATTTCAAGCGCGCGATCAACTGGAACCTCAGCTCGATCGAGATC
>JBBSLM010000339.1:0-2997 GCA_038255245.1 Sphingomonadales bacterium | reverse complement strand
GAGCTCCACCGGCGGGTCAGCGCGGCGGCGCGCGCCGTGGTGGGCGATTCCCACGAAATCGTGCTGATCAACGACGGCTCGCGCGACGGCAGCTGGGCGATGATGCAGGCGTTGAGCGCGCAGGACCGCCATGTCGTCGCGATCAACCTGTCGCGCAATCACGGCCACCAGCTCGCTTTGACCGCCGGGCTCGACCTGTGCTCCGGCCAGCGCATCCTGATCATCGACGCCGATTTGCAGGACCCGCCCGAACTGCTCAGCGACATGATGGCGCAGATGGACAAAGCCCAGGCCGACGTCGTCTATGCCGTCCGCCGTGGCCGCTCCGGCGAGACCGCGTTCAAGAAAGCGACCGCGAAGGTCTTTTACCGCTTGCTCGACAAGCTCACCGACGTCGACATCCCGCTCGACACCGGCGATTTCCGCCTGATGAGCCGCCGCGCGCTCGACGCTTTCCTCAGCCTGCCCGAGCAGGCCCGCTTCATCCGCGGCATGGTCTCCTGGGTCGGCTTCAAACAAATGCCGTTCCTCTACGACCGGCAGGAGCGCTTCTCCGGCGTCACCAAATATCCGCTGCGCAAAATGATCGCCTTCGCGCTGGACGCGGTCACCGGCTTTTCCACCGCGCCCTTGCGGCTCGCCAGCCATATCGGCCTGTGGCTGGTGCTCGCGAGCATGCTGCTGATCCTCTACATCGCGATCGGCTATTTCAGCGGCAATGCGGTGCAGGGCTGGACCTCGACCATGCTGGTCGTGGTGGTCTTGGGCGCCGTGCAGATGTTCGTGCTGGGCATGATCGGCGAATATCTCGGCCGGCTCTACATCGAGTCCAAGCGCCGCCCGCTCTACATCGTCGCCGACATTGCCGGCGAGGCGCATGGCGGGGCGCAACTGGGCCATGTCGCCGCCCCGGGGCCAATCCCCCCGCCGGCGCTAGGCAAAGACCCAGCGTCGCTGCATCGTGAACGTGACCAGCGGCACGACGAAGATCATGGTGACGACCGGGGTCCAGAGCGGCCAGCCTAACGGCCCCGTCATTCCCCAGACGAACAGGCTGTTCAGCGCCAGACTGATCAGGCTGACGATCATGAACCGCCCCGATCGTCTCACCGGATTGTCGCGGCTGCCATGGCCACTGAAGCTGACCTTCGAATGCAGCACGAAGCCCGCCGCCATCGCCGTCAGATAATTCAGGAAATTGGCCGCGAGCGGCGGCACGCCCGCATAGGCCGCGACCAGATAGACCGCCGCCCCGAGCGCGGTCACGAACCCGCCGACCAGCCCGAAGCGCACGATTTGCCAGAACATAGCCGACCGCCGCGCGCGATTGATGAGAGCAGAGACCAAGCTGAAGACCTTGAGGTTTGTGTGCGCCCGCGTAGGACGTCTAGCTGAACAATCCGCAAAAGCCCTCCCCCCTTGTGGGGGAGGGTTGGGAGGGGGGCTCGGCCGCGTCTGCGGCCGAATGAGTCTCTAGCGAGCCTGGACAGGCTCGCGCCCCCGCCCCAACCCCTCCCCACAAAGGGGGAGGGGCTGCCTTTGCGCGGCGACAGGGGAATGGCGTTGAACAGCGGACCGGCAACCAGCATCGCCGAACTTTTCCAGCGCCACTGGAAGCCGCTGGTGCTGCTCTTCTGGCTCGGCACCGCAATCTGGTTCGTGTGGGACCGCTGGAACGGCATTCAGGGCTTCGGCCTCGGCGACACGGACGACAACCTCCGCATCATGCAGGTCCGCGCCTGGATGCTGGAGGGGCAGGGCTGGTACGATCTGCGCCAATATCGGCTGAGCCCGCCCGAGGGGCTGAACATCCACTGGTCGCGCATCCCCGATCTGCCGATCGCCGGGCTCTGGTGGTTCCTGATGTTCTTCATGGATGGGCCCGCGGCGGAGCGCTGGGCGGTGGCGATCGCGCCGCTGCTTCCCTTGATCATCCTGATGTTCGCGATGGCGCTGACCGCGCGCCGCCTGCTTTCGCCTTTCGCCTTCTGGCTCGCTTTGGCACTGATCCTGTGCGGCGGCACCACGCTCGCCCAGTTCGCGCCGACGCGGATCGATCATCATGGCTGGCAATTGGCGATGCTCGGCGTCGCGGTTTGCGGCCTCGCCGACCCGAAGAAGGCGCGCGGCGGCCTCACGCTGGGCATCGCCAGCGGCCTGTCGCTGTCGATCGGGCTGGAGATGCTGCTCTACATCGCCGTCGCGGGGATGGCCGTGGCGTTGCTGTGGGTGAAGGACGGGGCGCAAGGCCGCCGTCTCGCCGCTTATGGCCTCAGCTTCGCCGCCACCGCCTCGCTCGGCTATCTGATCTTCGGCTCGATCGATAACGCCCAGCCGATGTGCGACGCGCTGTCGCCGGTCTGGCTCTCGGTCGTGCTGTCGGCGGGCGCGATCGCGGTGGCTTTGGCCTGGCTGAAGCTTGCGTCCCCCTGGGCGCGGCTGGGCGCGGCGATGGCCGGCGGGCTGCTGCTGGCGGGCATGTATGCGGGGCTGTGGCCCGACTGCCTCGGCCGGCTCGAGCGCGTGCCGGCGCAATTGGACGAATATTGGCTCAGCAATGTGCGTGAGGCGATGCCGGTGTGGCGGCACGGCATGGGGACCACCCTCGCGATCGGGACCATCCCGCTGATCGGCCTGATCGGCTATGTCGTGATGATCATCCGCACCCGCCGCGACAGCGATATGTGGCCGCGCTGGGCGGCGATCGGTGCGCTTGCCCTGATCGCCACCGCCTTGCTCGCCTGGCAGACCCGCGCCGCCGCCGCCTCGCAATTGCTCGCCGTGCCAGGGGCCGCCGCTTTGGGCTGGGTGCTGATCAGCTGGTTCCAGCAGCAAAGGCTGATGCTGGTCCGCGTGTTCGGCGTGGTCGTCAGCTTCCTGCTCGTCTCGGGCGCGATCGTCACCGAGGCGTGGGGCTGGTGGGACGATGAAGGCCCGCCCAACGAAGCGCAGCAGGCGATCAACAATGCCAATTGGCGCTGCCCGCAGCCCGGCTTC
>JBBSLM010000338.1:0-3036 GCA_038255245.1 Sphingomonadales bacterium | reverse complement strand
GCGGATGCGCTGGCGGCGGGGTTGATGGCGCAGCATGGCGGCGATCCGGTGGCGCTGGCGCGCGGGATCGTGCTGCTGCCGAACCAGCGCGCGGCGCGGGCAGTGCGCGATGCGTTCGTACGCGCCTCCGGTGGGGGTCTGTTGCTGCCGCGGCTGGTGCCGCTGGGCGATCCGGAGCTGGACGAGCGGATCGGCGGCATGCTCGATCCGCTGGATGGCGACCCGATTCCGCCGGCGATCGAGCCGATCGAGCGGCAGATGCGGCTGGCGCGGCTGGTGGCGCGGACGCGCGGTGTCGATGCCGCCGAGGCGATGCGGCTGGCGGCCGATCTGGGGCGGACGCTGGACCAATTGATCGTCGAGGAAGTGCCCTGGGCGAAATTGCGCGACATCGCGGCGGAAACGCCGGAGTTGGCGGCGCATTGGCGAACTTCGCTCGACGCGCTGGACGTGATCCTGAAATTATGGCCGCAGGATTTGGAGCGGCTGGGGCGGATCGATCTGGCGACGCGGCGCAATTTGTTGCTGTCGGCGCTGGAGCGGCGCTGGCGCGAGCGGCCGCCTGCCGACTTCGTCTGCGCGGCCGGCATCAACACGGCGGCGCCGGCGGCCGCGAAGCTGCTGCGACGGGTGGCGCGGCTGGAGGTGGGGAGCGTCGTCTTCCCGGCGCTCGATCTCGCCATGCCGGAGGACGAGTGGCGGCTGCTCGGGCCGCACGAGGCGGAGCCGGGGCGGCGGGCCGAGCCGAATCTTGAAACCCACCCGCAATTCCACCTGAAATTGCTCCTGACCAAGATGGGCTATGTCCGCGACGATGTGCATCGCTGGCGCTGGGGCGGCGGCCATGCGGCGACGGCGGCACGGGGACGGGCGATCGGCAATGCGATGGCGCCGGCCGAAGCGACGGCGCGGTGGAACGAGCTGAAGGCGTCCGACCGGCGGCTGACCGGAGTGCGGGCGCTGGAACTGGCCGATCCGGCGGAGGAGGCGCAGGCGGTCGCCCTCGCGCTGCGGGAGGCGCTGGAGACGCCCGGTAGAACCGCGGCGCTGGTGACGCCGGACCGGGCGCTGGCGCGGCGCGTGACGGCGCATCTGGCGCGCTGGGGGATCGAGGCGGACGACAGCGCCGGCCGCCCCTTGTCGCAGACTCCGCCGGGAACGTTGCTGCTGGCAATTGCGGCGGCGGCGGCCGAGCGGTTCGCGCCGGTGGCGCTGCTGACTCTCCTGGGACACCCGTTGGTGCGGGCAGGGGAGACGCGGCTGGATTGGCTCGACGGCTTCCGCCTGTTGGACCGGGCGCTGCGCGGGCCGCGGCCTGCGCCGGGGCTGGGTGGACTGAGCGCGCATCTCGATGAGGGCGATTTCCGGGAGAAGCCGGTCCGCGAGGCGGCAAAATTCTTCTGGGAGGAAGCGTCGGCTTTGCTTGCCCCGCTGGAGGCGGCCTTCGATGCCGGCGATGGCCTGTGGGAAGCGCGCGGCGGCAGCGAACTCGGACGGCTGATCGCAATCGTTCGCGAAACGGCAGCGGCGCTTTGCGGCGACGATATCTGGCGCGGACCCGCTGGGCGCGCGGCGGCGGAGCTGATCGCGGCGCTGGAGGAAGCGGCCGAGCATGGGCCCGAACAGGTGCGCGCCGAGGCGCTGCCCGCCTTGCTGGAGCAGGCGATGGCGGCGGTGGCGGTGCGCCCGCCTTATGGCAAGCATCCGCGCTTGTTCATCTGGGGCCTGATCGAGGCGCAGCTGCAGCAGGCCGATCTGATGGTGCTGGGCGGGTTGAACGAGGGGGTTTGGCCGGCCCTGCCAGCGCCCGACCCCTGGCTGGCGCCGCGCATCCGCGCCGAGCTGGGGCTGCCCTCGCTGGAGCGGCGGATCGGGCTGGCAGCGCATGATTTCGCTTGTGCCCTGGGGGCGCCACGGGTGCTGGTGACGCGGTCGCGGCGGGATGCGCGGGCGCCGGCCGTGGCGTCGCGGCTGTGGCTGCGGATCGAGGCGATGACCGGCGGTGTGACGCGCGCGCTGCCGCTGGCGAAGTGGGCGCGGGCGATCGACCGCCCCGACGCGTTCGTGCAGATCGCACGCCCAGCGCCGTCGCCGCCGGTGGAGGAGCGGCCGCGCAAGCTGTCGGTGACCGAGGTGGACCGGCTGAAAGCGGATCCGTTCGCTTTCTACGCGCGGCGGGTGCTGGGCCTGAACGCGTTCGATCCGGTCGATGCCGATCCGTCCGCGGCCTGGCGTGGCAGCGCGGTGCACAAGGTGCTGGAGGATTGGCTGAACGAGGATGGCTGCGACCCGGCCAAGCTCGCGCCGCGGGTGCAGGCACTGCTTGACGATCCTGGCGTCCATCCCATGCTGCGGGCGCTGTGGCAGCCGCGATTGAGGGAGGCGATCGGCTTCGTCGGCGAGGAGATGGCAAAAGGCCGCGCCGAGGGCCGCACACCGCTGGTGGCCGAAAAAAGCGGCGAGGCGGAGGTGGCCGGGGTGCGCCTGCGTGGTACGGTCGACCGCTTTGATCAGGTCGAGGGCGGGCGGCTGGCGATCGTCGATTACAAGACAGGCAAGGCGCCGAGCCGGAAAGCCGTGGACGAGGGGTTCTCGCTGCAGCTCGGCCTGCTCGGGATGATCGCGCGCGCGGGCGGCTTCGATGGCCTGACGGGCGAAGCGGGCCGGTTCGAATATTGGTCGCTGGCCAAGGACAAGGGCAAGTTCGGCCATGTCGTGAAGGCCGACGAGCGCAGCGGCATGGCGCCCGACGAATTCGTCGATCAGGCCGCGCAGCACTTCATCGCGGCAGTGGAAAACTGGCTCACCGGCGACGCGCCGTTCACCGCCAAGCTGCACCCGCAATATGCGCCTTATGGCGAGTTCGACCAGCTCATGCGGCTGGACGAATGGTACGGGCGCTAGCGTCTAGATCCCGGGCGTGCCGCCGGTGCCGCGAGGCCGCGGCGCGGCAGGACGGGTGCCGGGCCGCTGGCGCTGCGTGACCAGCGGGGGATGCGTGGCGACCCGGTTCGGCGCACGCACTGTGGCGCGGGT
>JBBSLM010000337.1:0-3044 GCA_038255245.1 Sphingomonadales bacterium | reverse complement strand
TCACCGCAATCGAACATGACATTCTGATCGGAATCCCCGCATGAGCGAGTCTTCCTGGCTCGACCGCCTCCGCTCCGGCTTTCGCCGCACGTCGGACCGGGTCGGCGACAATATTACCGGCATCTGGGGCAAGGCGGCGCTGGACGACGCATCATTGGACGCGCTGGAGGAAGGCTTGATCGCCTCCGATCTCGGCCCGGCCACCGCCGCCAAGATCCGCGCACGCCTGGCCGCAGAATTGTTCGAACGCGGCGTGACCGAGGATGAAGTGCGCCGCGTGATCGCGCAGGAACTGGCCGCGATCCTCGCGCCGGTCGCCGAGCCGCTGGAGATCGATGCTTTCCCCCGCCCGCAGGTGATCTTGGTCGTGGGCGTCAACGGCTCCGGCAAGACCACCACCATAGCCAAGCTCGCGCATCAATTCCTGGAGCAGGATTATTCCGTTTTGCTCGCCGCCGGCGATACCTTTCGCGCCGCCGCGATCGAGCAATTGAAAATCTGGGCGGACCGGATCGGCGTGCCGATCATCACCGGCCCCGAGGGCGGCGACAGCAGCGCGATCGTGTTCGACGGTGTGAAGAAGGCCACGCAGGAAGGCATCGACGTGCTGATCGTCGATACCGCCGGGCGGCTGCACAACAAGAAGCATCTGATGGACGAACTGGCCAAGATCCGGAAGGTGCTCGGCCGGCTGAACCCAGCCGCGCCCCATGACGTTGTGCTGGTCTTGGACGCGACGACGGGGCAGAACGCGCTCGCGCAGATCGACGTGTTCAGGGAAGTGGCTGGAGTGACAGGTTTGGTGATGACGAAACTGGACGGCACCGCGCGCGGCGGTGTCATGGTGGCGGCGGCCGACCGCTATGGCCTGCCGATCCACGCGATCGGCGTCGGCGAAGGCATGGACGACCTGCGCCCCTTCGATGCGGCGGAAGTCGCGGCGGCGATCGCCGGGACGAGCGGAGGCGCGGCATGAGCGAACCCGCGACCGATCCGGCCAGCCCGGCAACGCCCAAGCCGGCCACCCCGGGTGCCTTTGCCCGCCTCGCGATCGACCTCGGCCCGCTGGTCGTCTTCTTTGCCACCAACGCCTTCGCGCCGGTCGCGGACGTGTTCAAGATTTTCTACGCGACCGGCGCCTTCATGATCGCGATGATCGCCGCGATGATCTTCAGCCAGGTTCGCTACAAGCATATCTCGCCGCTCCTGCTCTTTTCCGGCGCGATGGTCGTCATCCTGGGCGGGATCACCATCTGGCTGCACGACGAAACCTTCATCAAGATGAAGCCGACCATCTATTATCTGCTGGTCGCGGGCCTGCTCGGCTTCGGCATGGTCACCGGCCGCAATTTGCTCAAACTGGTGCTGGAGACGGTCTATCCGGGCCTTTCCGAGCGCGGCTGGATGCTGCTCACGCGCAACTGGATCGCCTATTTCGCGATCATGGCGGTGATCAACGAGGCGGTGTGGCGCACGCAGAGCACGGACTTCTGGGTCGGCTTCAAATTGTGGTTCTTCCTCCCCGCCACCTTCGCCTTCGCGCTCGCCAACGTGCCGATGCTGATGAAGCACGGTCTGAAGATGGAGGAGGCGGAGAAGGATCCGCCCGCGCCGCCGACGCAATGAACATCCTTCGTCGCATCTTTGTTGTCATTCCCGCGAAAGCGGGAACCCAGACCTTCCTTCCGCGACGCAGAAACTGGGCCCCAGCTTCCGCGTGGGTGACAGATTGGGAAGCGACGCAATGACCGAGCCCGTCCTTTCGATCCGCGGCCTGTGCAAGACCTACAAATCGGGCACCGTCGCGCTGAAGCCGACCGATCTGGAAATATCGCGCGGCGAGATTTTCGCTTTGCTCGGCCCGAACGGCGCGGGCAAGACGACGCTCATCTCGATGCTGTGCGGCCTCGTCACACCCAGCGGCGGCAGCGCCACCGCGATGGGTCACGACATCCTCAAGGATTACCGCGCCGCGCGACGGGGAATCGGCCTCGTCCCGCAGGAAATGAGCATCGACATCTTCGAGCGGGTGATCGACACGGTGACGTTCAGCCGCAGCCTGTTCGGCAAGCCGCGCGACCCGGCGCGGATCGAGCAATTGCTGCGCGACCTGTCGCTCTGGGACAAACGCAACGAGAAATTGAAAGAGCTTTCCGGCGGCATGAAGCGCCGCGTCATGATCGCCAAGGCGCTCAGCCACGATCCGGAAATCCTGTTCCTCGACGAGCCGACCGCCGGCGTCGACGTCGAGCTGCGCCGCGACATGTGGGACATGGTCCGCCGCCTGCGCGAGCAAGGCGTCACCATCATCCTCACCACCCATTATATCGAGGAAGCCGAGGAAATGGCCGACCGCGTCGGCGTCATCACCGGCGGCGATCTGATCCTGGTCGAGGAGAAGAAGGCGCTGATGCGCAAGCTCGGCAAGAAGGCGCTCACCCTGGTGCTGACCGAGCCGCTGACAGCGGTGCCCCCGGAGCTGGCCGAATGGAACGTCACGCTCGAGGATGACGGTCATGAATTGCATTATGTGTTCGATTCGACCGCGGAGCGGACCGGCGTGCCGTCGCTGATGCGCAAGGTCAGCGATCTCGGCATCGCTTTCAAGGACCTCTCCACCAAGCAAAGCTCGCTGGAGGATATCTTCGTGGAACTCGTCCGCGACCGGAGGGCGGCATGAACTGGCGCGGTATCGGCTCGATCTACCGGTTCGAAATGCACCGCTTCAAGCGGACTTTGTGGACCGGCCTGGTCGTGCCGGTGATCACCACCTCGCTCTATTTTGTCGTGTTCGGATCGGCGATCGGCCAGCATATCGACGGCGGCTTCCAGGGCGCGGCGACCTATGGCGCGTTCATCGTGCCCGGGCTGATGATGCTGTCGTTGCTGATGGAAAGCATCTTCAACGCCAGCTTCGGCATCCACATGCCGCGCTTCACCGGCACGATCTACGAGATATTGTCGGCGCCGCTGTCGCCGCTGGAAACGGTGGTCGGCTATGTCGGCGCGGCGGCGACCAAGGCGACGATCGTGGCGCTGGTGAT
>JBBSLM010000336.1:0-3047 GCA_038255245.1 Sphingomonadales bacterium | reverse complement strand
AGGCAGGGCTGTCGGGACAGAGGATCAAATGCCCACACTCAAGGTTGACGGAATCGAAGTGGAGGTGCCGGCCGGCGCCACCATCCTGCAGGCCTGCGAGGCCGCGGGGAAGGAGATTCCGCGTTTCTGCTACCATGAGCGTCTGGCGATCGCTGGCAATTGCCGGATGTGCCTGGTCGAGGTGAAGCCGGGCCCGCCCAAGCCGCAGGCCAGCTGCGCGCTGCCGGCCGCGGACAATCAGGAGGTCTTCACCAACTCGCTCCTCGTCAAGAAGGCGCGCGAGGGGGTGATGGAATTCCTCCTGATCAATCATCCGCTCGATTGCCCGATCTGCGACCAGGGCGGCGAATGCGATCTGCAGGATCAGTCGATCGCTTATGGCCGCGGCCACAAGCGCTATGACGAGAACAAGCGCGCGATCGACGAAAAATATATGGGTCCGATCGTCAAGACGGCGATGACCCGCTGCATCCATTGCACCCGCTGTGTCCGCTTCATGGAGCAGGTTGCGGGCGTCGAGGATATCGGCGCGATCGGCCGCGGCGAGGATATGGAGATCACCACCTATCTCGAACAGGCGCTGTCGAGCGAGCTCAGCGGCAATGTGGTCGATCTCTGCCCGGTCGGGGCGCTGACTTCCAAGCCTTATGCGTTCGAAGCGCGGCCGTGGGAGCTCAGGAAGATTCCCGGCATCGACGTGATGGATGCGGTTGGCACCAACATCCGCATCGATGCGCGGATGCGCGAAGTGATGCGCGTCGTTCCCCGCATCAACGATGACGTGAACGAGGAGTGGGCGAGCGACAAAACCCGCCACGCGGTCGACGGCCTGCTGCTGCGCCGGCTGGACCGGCCGTGGGTGCGCGAAGGCGGGACGCTGAAGGCCGCGACCTGGGCCGAGGCGTTCGCGGCGATCGCCAAGGTCGCGAAGACGGCGGGTTCGAGCGTCGCCGCGGTGGCGGGCGATCTGGTCGACGTCGAGACATTGTACGCGACCAAGGAGCTGCTGGCCTCGCTCGGCTCGGAGCTGATCGAGGGACGGCAGACCGGCCTGGCTTATGATGCGAGCAACATCGCCGCGGTGAATTTCAACACGACGATCGCAGGCGTCGAGACGGCGGACGCGATCCTGCTGATCGGCACCAATCCGCGCTGGGAAGCGAGCCTGGTCAACACCCGCATCCGCAAGGCGGTGCTGGCCGGCGCGCGCGTCTATGCGATCGGGCCGGAAGTGGATCTCACTTACCCGGCCGAATGGCTGGGCAACGATCTGTCCCTCCTCGCCAAGCTGCCGAAGGCGGTCGCGGATGCGCTCGGCGCGGCAGCGCGCCCGGCGGTGATCGTCGGCGGCGCGGCGCTGAAGGTGCCGGGCGGGCAGGCGGCGGCGCTGGCGCTCGCCTCGACCCACAAGCTGATCCGTGACGGCTGGAACGGCTTCAACGTCCTGCACACCGCGGCGGCGCGGACCGGCGGGCTGATGCTCGGCTGGGCGCGCCCCGGGGGCATGAAGGCGCTGGCCGATGCCGCGCCGAAGCTGCTGTTCATGCTGGGTGCGGACGAAATGGACGCGGCGCCGTTCGCGGGCGCGTTCAAAGTCTATATCGGCCATCATGGCGATAAGGGCGCGGCCGCGGCCGACGTGATCCTGCCGGGCGCGGCCTATACCGAAAAGCACTTCATCACCGTGAACCTCGAAGGCCGCGTGCAATATTCGGAAAAGGCCGTCGATCCGCCCGGCGACGCGCGCGAGGATTGGTCGATCCTGCGGGCCTTGTCCGAAGCGCTCGGCAAGACGCTTCCGTTCGACAGCTTCGGCGAATTGCGCACGCGCCTGTTCGCCGGTCATCCGGCCTTCGCGACCCCCGGCCTCGCCAGCTTCGACTGGTCGCCGCCGGCGCTGGACGAAGTCGCAATTCCGAAGGGGACCGAACTCACCTATCCGATCCAGGATTTCTACCTGACCAACCCGATCGCCCGCACCTCGCCCACCATGCAGCGCTGCTCGGCGGAAATCCTGCACGGCCAGGACATGCTGGAGGCGGCGGAATGACCGCCTGGTTCCAATCCTGGGCCGGCGAGGGCCTCGGCTATTTCATCGCCACGATCATCCTGATCCTGATGATCGCCCTGCCGCTGATGCTCGCGGTGGCGATGGTGATCTATGCCGATCGCAAGATCTGGGCAGCGATGGCGCTGCGCAAGGGCCCGAACGTGGTCGGCCCGTTCGGTCTGCTGCAATCGTTCGCCGACGGGCTGAAGGTGTTCCTGAAGGAGACCATCATTCCCGCGAGCGCCAATCGCGGCCTGTTCATCATCGCCCCGATCATCACTTTCACGGTGGCCTTGCTCGCCTGGGCGGTGATCCCGTTCCAGGAAGGGTGGGTGCTCGCCGACATCAATGTCGGCTTGCTCTACATTCTCGCCATCTCCTCGCTGGGCGTTTACGGGGTGATCATCGCCGGCTGGGCCTCCAACTCGAAATACCCGTTTTACAGCGCCTTGCGCGCCGCAGCTCAGATGGTGTCCTATGAAGTCTCGATCGGCTTCATCCTGATCCCGGTGATATTGTTCGCCGGCACCTTCAGCCTCTCCGGCATCGTGCTCGGGCAGCAGGGGCACATTTTCGGCTTCGTCAACGCCTACGGCCTGAACCCCTTGCTCTTTCCGATGGCGGTGATCTTCCTGATCGCCTCGATGGCCGAGACCGCGCGCGCGCCCTTCGATCTGACCGAGGCGGAGAGCGAGCTCGTCGCCGGCTACCAGACCGAATATAGCTCGATGAGCTTCGCGCTCTTCTGGCTCGGCGAATATGGCAACGTCATCCTGATGTGCGCCATGAACGCGATCCTGTTCTGGGGCGGCTGGCTGCCCCCGATCGACTGGGCGCCGCTTTATTACGTGCCCGGCATCTTCTGGTTCTTCGGCAAGATCCTGCTCTTCTTCTTCATCTTCTCCTGGGTGAAGGCGACCGTGCCGCGCTACCGCTACGACCAGCTGATGCGGCTGGGCTGGAAAGTGTTCCTGCCGATCTCGCTCTTCTGGGTGTT
>JBBSLM010000335.1:0-3051 GCA_038255245.1 Sphingomonadales bacterium | reverse complement strand
GGGGGGACGCCATGCCCAAACGCCCGCTGCCGCCGATCGGCTTCTGGAGCTACGCCCGGCCGGACGACGAATTGTCCGGCGGCCAATTGAGCCGCCTGCGCGCCCTGATCCGCGCCGAGTTGCAGCAGCAATATGGCCGCGAGCAGATCCAGCTCTTCCAGGACGTCAGCGCCATCTCCCACGGCTCGCGCTGGGAAGGCGAAATCCGCCGCGCGCTCGACAATTCCACTTTCTTCATCCCGATCCTGTCGCCCAGCTTCGTGCAGAGCGAATGGTGCGTGCAGGAATTGCGCATCTTTCAGGACCGCCAGCAGCGCCTGTTCGACCGCTACCCGGATCTGCCGCGCACCAGCCGCATCTTCCCGATCCATTATATCGACGTGATGGAGGTGGAGGGGCTGGACCCGGCGGTCGACGCCTCCCTGCGCGAGCTGCAATGGTTCGATTTCCGCGACTATCGCCACAGCGATTTCGGCGGGGCCGACGTGCGCCGCACCGTCTCCAATTTCGTCACCAGCGTCCGCGACCTGCTGCGCCTGCGCGTCGAGCAAGCCGAAGCGCCCCAGGCCGCGCCGCCCCGTCCCGCCCCGCCGCCGCCCGCCGCGACGGCTCCTCAGCCCGCGCCGGTCCACCAGCCTGCGCCCGCGCGCCCGGCGCCCGCCTATCCGCCCGCGCCCGCACCGGCCGGCCCCAACCGCACCCTCCTCATCGGCGGCATCGCGGCCACACTCGTGGTCATCCTCGCCCTGATCCTCTTCTTCGCCCTGCGCGCTAGGCCCGGTGCAGAGCCCGCCGCCGCACCGACAGCCGCTCCAGCCGCGACCCCCACCCCCGCCGCGCCACCGGTCACCGACGCGCAGTTCCGCACCGCGGTCGTCGGCCGCTGGGGAGACGATCCGCGCTGCGCCGGCCGGGTCGCGCAGGTCAACGCCGACGGCAGCTTCTTCGATCAGGTCTCGGGCAGCTGGTCGATCCAGAACGGCATCGTCACCTTCGCCGAACCCGGCGGCACGCGCCGGGCGTCGATGGAATTTTCCGGCGCCGAGGGCCAGGTGCTGACCCTGGTCGAAATCGGCACCGGCCAAGCCGAAACCTGGTTCGCCTGCCCGAATTGAGCGCGGCTCCCCGCTTTGCGCGTACGCGTCAGTCCGTGCTGCCCGGCGCGGGCGCGGGAGAGGCCGCGGGCGGAGTCGAGGACGGGGTCGCCCGGGCCGGGCCTTGCCCGGCGCGCGCTTCGTCGATCAGGCGGCGCGCCTGCGCGGCCAGCTCGGGCCGGTGCGGATCGGTCAGCACCGGGCGCAGCAGCGCTTCGGCATAGTCCACTTGCCCGCGCGCGATCTGCATCGCGGCGGCGTTCATCCGGATTTCCACCACCTGCGGCGCCAATTGCTGTGCCAGCAGCAGCGCGTTCGCGGTGTTTTCGCTGGGCCGCTGGCTGTCGCGCTCAAAGGAGAGCGCGAAGCGATAGAGCGCCTGGAACTGGTCGGGATCGGCGCGATGCGCCCGCGAAAACCAGGTCCGGGCCTGCTGGATCTCATCGTCGCCGCCGTCGCCCTTGTCGGCATTTTCCAGGTGCAGGCGGCCGCGCAGATACATCAGTTCGGCGTCGGCCGGGAGCTCCGTCAGCAACGCTTCGAGCAGGCTCAGGGCGACCGCGCGGTCGCCGTAAAACAATTCGGCCCGGGCGAGGGTGCGGCGCGCGAGCACGTCGCCCGGGTAGCGCGCCGCGGCGGCGCGGACCCGTTGCAGCGTCGGGGCGACATCCGCTCTCTCCAGCTCGAGCCGGAGCGCGGCGTCGGTCAGCAGCAGAGCGTCGGCCGAAGCCGGCAAGGTCGCGATCCGCACCGGACCGGCATTGGCGGGCGCCGCACGCGGCATCCGGCGATAGCTGATGCTGCCGCGGCCGATATAGCGGCGCAATTCGCGCGTGAATTGCTCGATCGACATGCCGGTGGCGCTGGTCAGCGCCTGCGCCGGCTCTTGCCGGCCGACCGCGGCAAGATAGCTGCGCAGTGCGGCCTGGCGCTCCGAAGTGCTGAAGAAATAATGGGTCATCAGCCAGGCCTGGGCATAATAGGCCCCCGCGCCATCGCCATTCAGGCCGCCCGGCCCGGCCGAAAGGATGCGCTCGATCGGCAGCCACGGTCCTTCCGCCGCCGCATAGACCCGCCCCGGCGAAAACTGGCCGATGTCGATCCGCTCCGACTCCAGCTTCGCGGTCATCAAATATTCGGCGAAGCCCTCGACATACCAGGCCGGATAGCTCCCGGTCAGATATTGCGACATGAAGTGGTGCGCATATTCGTGAAACAGAATTTCGTTGCTGCGCGGCCCGTCGGCGGAACTGTTGACGACGGCGAGCACGCCTTCCGTGCCGGCGGTGTAGAAGCCGCCGACATCCCGGTCCATCCGCCGTACCGTGCTCAGCTCGCGATGGCTGGTGACGACATAGACGTGCAGCTTGTTCGGCGAATGCTCGGTCGTCGCCTCGGTCAGCCGCACCAGCAGATTGTGAAAATCCTCCAGCTGCCCGATCCGGGTCCGCAGCCGCGCCTCGGCTTCCTCGCTATAGACGACGAAATGGCTGCTCTCGGCCCGCCGCCACGCCGCCTGCGAAGCGGCCGGCCAGGCGATCAGCACCAGCAGAAGAATCCGCGAAATCAAGCGCATGAGCCGTGTCCCCTTGTCCCGCGAACTTAGCCGCGCGGGCCGCTTAAGCAATCTGCTTCTTTGGCTTTAATCGCGCCGGAATGGCGCTATGCCTGTCCCAGCTAGAGCCCGCGCACCTGCGGCCCCGCCGCCCCTGGTGCCAGCGCGTCCAGCGCCCACACCATCGCGTCCGCCCGGTCCGGCGAGCGTCCCGGCCCCGCATAGGCCTGGTCATAGCTCAACCCCGTCAACTCATCCTCCAGCGCGGGAAACACCCCCGCAAACTTCGCCAGTCCCCGCTCGAACAAGGCCGCCGCCACCGCCGCCCGCTCCACCTTCCCCTTGCGCGCATGCACCAGCTTCACCGGCAGCGAAGCGTCCGCGGCCCGCAGCACCGAGCGG
>JBBSLM010000334.1:0-3054 GCA_038255245.1 Sphingomonadales bacterium | reverse complement strand
GCCGCTAGCACAGGTCACTGCCTGGGGGGAGGTTTCCGCTTCGTGAGTTCGAATTTTGCGATCGAGGCCAAGGGCCTGTTCAAGTCCTTCGACGGCAAGGCGGCGGTAAGCGGCATCGACATCGCCGTGCCGACCGGCACTATTTACGGAATTCTTGGCCCCAACGGCGCGGGCAAGACCACGACTATCCGGATGCTGCTCGGCATCATCGAGCCGGACCGCGGCCACCGCACCCTGCTGGGCCACACGAGCCCGCTCGATGCGGCGCGCGAGGTCGGCTATCTGCCCGAGGAGCGCGGGCTTTACCCCAGCATGCATTGCCGCGAGGCGATCGCCTTCATGGGCGCGCTGCGGGGCCTGCCGCTCGACGTCGGCCGCAAGCGCGCCGACATCTTGCTGCAGCAGAATGGCCTTGGCGATTATGTCTCCAAGCCGATCAAGAGCCTGTCCAAGGGCATGGCGCAGACCATCCAATTGTTCGGCACGATCGTCCACCAGCCGAAATTGATCGTGCTCGACGAGCCCTTTTCGGGCCTCGACGCGATCAACCAGGGGCGGCTGGAGCAGATGATCCGCGAGGAAGCGGCGTCCGGCACGACGGTGATCTTCTCCACCCACGTCATCCACCATGCCGAGCGGCTGTGCGAGCGGATCGCGATCATCGCCGGCGGCCAGGTGCGGTTCGAGGGCGAAGTGGCGACGGCGCGGGACCGGTTGCGGCCGCAGGTTCGGCTCAGGACGCGTGCCGCCGACGGGCCGTGGCGCGCGGCGCTGCCACGGGACGCGGTGCTGCGCGATGGATTGTGGCAGTTCGAACTGCCCGGGACCGGCGTCGAGCCAATGGTCAAGGCGCTGGTCGACGGTGGCGCGGGGATCGAGGAATTGGCGATCGAGCGGCCCGGCCTGCATGATGCCTTCGTCCAGATTGCCGGGGAGGCCGCCGCGCGGCAGCTCGAGCAAGATCAACGCGCGGACCTGGAGAAGGCGGCATGAGAAACGTCTGGGAAGCCTCGCTCGTCATCGCCCGCCGCGATTTCTGGGCCACGGTAAAGGCGCGTAGCTTCATCTTTTTCATGCTCACGCCCTTGCTGGTCGTGGGTTTTTCGATCCTGATGACGATCGTTGGGGCGAGCAACCGGGACGAGGGCCCGCGCGTCGCAATGGTTACCGACAGCGATACGCGCGAGGCGTTGACCCAGGCGCGCATTCGCCTGGTCGCGCTGACCGGCGAACGCGAGTTTCCTGTGCTGGAACGGGTCGATCCCGCCCAGGATGTCCGGGCGCAGGCGCGCGCGTTGATCGCGGACGAGGAGCGTGACCTGTCGGCGGTGTTCAGCGGCACACTGGACCGGCCATTGCTGTCAGGGCCGGAACGGATCGACGACAGTTTCGCGGGCAAGCGCATGACTTTGATCGTCGAGGAGGCGCAGCGCAGCCGCGCGCTGGCGGCGGGCGCGGCCGGCTTTCGGCCGATCGCGGTGGAGCGCGACGTCACTGCTGGGGCGGCCGGGAATTTGCGCGAGGTCCGCACCGGCGTGGCCCGCTTCGGCCAGTTCATCATTTTCTTCCTCACTTTCCTGCTCGCCACCATGCTCCTGTCGAATCTGATCGAGGAGAAATCCAACAAGGTGATCGAAGTGCTGGCGGCCGCCGTGCCGCTCGACGCGATCTTCCTCGGCAAGCTGCTGGCGATGCTGGGCGTCAGCCTGATCGGCATCGCCTTGTGGGGCGGCATGGCCGCGCTCGCCGCGCTCTTCTCGGTGCAATTGCTGCCCGCCGGGTTCGAGCTGCCGGACATCTCGCCCGCGGTCGGCTGGCCGATCTACGCCCTCCTGCTGCCGATCTATTACACCATGAACTACATGATCACCGGCGCGCTCTTCCTCGGCATCGGCGGGCAGGCGACCAGCGTGCGCGAGATGCAGAATCTGAACATGCCGGTCACCTTTCTGCAAATGGGCTTCTTCGTGCTCGCCTTGACCGTGGTCGGCGGCAATCTCGGCCTGTGGCAGTGGGCGGCCTATATCATCCCGTTCAGTTCGCCGATGGCGATGATCGCGGAGGCGGGGCAATCGCCGGCGCTTTGGCCGCATCTGCTGGCCATTCCGTGGCAGGCCGTCTGGGTGTTCCTGCTGATCCGGATATCGGCGGCGATGTTCCGCAAGACGGTGCTGAAGTCGGGCGGCGAAATGCGGATTCTGCCGCGCTTTGGCAGGAGTGGATCCTGACGGGAGCTGCCTAGGTCCTCTTGGCCTTGTGCATGGTGACTTCGCCGCGATGGAGAACATCCACCGTGGTGTCGCCGCGCATGATCGTGGCGAGGCCGATGGTGACCGGGACCGGCAAGGTTCCGGCGCCCAGATCGAGCGGCTGATCGGCCACGAGGCGCCCGATCCGATCCGACGTCTCGATCGCGCTGTCCGTGTCGAGATGGTCGAGGATGATCGCGAATTCGTCGCCGCCGACGCGCGCGGCGAAATCGGTGCCGCGGATCAGGCCGCTGAGCAATTTGCCGACGTGGATGAGCGCGGCGTCGCCGGCAATCTGGCCGTGGCCGCTGTTGATCGCATCGAGGCCGTCGACGTCGAGATAGAGCAAAGCGGCGGGCGTGCCGTGGCGGTTGGCGTTGCTGACCGTGCGTTCGAGCGCGCGCAGGAAGCTGGGGCGATTGGGCAGGCCGGTCAGCGCGTCGCGCTCGGAGGCCTGCTCCATTTCGTCCAGCCGCGCGCGCATTTCGCCCATCGAGGCGCGCAGCAGCGCATTCTCCTCGGCCAGCCGCGCGAGCGCCTCGACCGATATGTCTGCCTGGATGCTGCCCTGCACGGTCATGACGTCGATAATCCTGCTGTCTGATGCTCTTCATGATTTTAGGCCGATAGGGTTAACGAGATGCCAAGGACCGGACCGATTGCGGCGGCGCGGCACGCTGGCTAAGACGCGGTCTCGGCCACGATCCTGGAACCTTGAAAAGATGCCAGCAGAGGCGCCGCTCGTCGGCATCATCATGGGCAGCCGCTCCGATTGGGAGACGATGCGCCACGCGGCCGAGACGCT
>JBBSLM010000333.1:0-3058 GCA_038255245.1 Sphingomonadales bacterium | reverse complement strand
TGGCCTTACGCCTGCGGAACAATGTGCGGGCTGCGGCGCTGTTCCGCAAACGCAATTAAGAAGGCTGATTTGCCATGCTTGGAAAGATCGTCACCGCCGAACTCGGCCGCCGCCTTGCGGGTCGTCAGAATGGGGTCAAGGGTGCCCTGCTCGGCGCCGCCGCGCCCTGGCTGCTGCGCCGCGCCTTCACCCCGATCGGCGCCGCCATCATTGGCGGCCTGATCGCGAAGAAAGTCTACGACAGCCGCAAGGAGCGGCAGCGCGAGCAAGCGCCGGCCTAACGCGGCCCGTTCGGCGCGACGCTGTCCTCGAACTCGAAATCCCGCTCGCGCTGCGGCTGAGCCGGGGGCGTCGTCAGGGGCGGACCGTCGGCGGGATCGAGCGGCACGGAAGGATCGTCGGTCGGCTTCAGCGGATCGACCGGTTCGACCCCGTTCGTAAGCGGATCGAGCGCATTCGCCCCGTTCAGCAAATTGGCATCCACTTCCTCGACCGGCGCCTGTTCCGCCGCCGCGGGCGCTGCGCCAACCGCCTCGGACATGAAGCCGCGCCAAATCCGCGCGGGCAGCGATCCGCCGGTAATGCCGGGCAAGGGGCGATTGTCGTCATTGCCGACCCATACGCCGACCACCAGATCGCCGGAGAAGCCGATGAACACGGCGTCGCGATAGTCCTGCGTCGTCCCCGTCTTGCCATAGGCCGGCACCGACAAATTCGCCGCCGTGCCCGTCCCCCGCGTCACCACGCCGGAGAGCAAAGTGCGCATCTGCGCGAAGGCCGGGTCCCGCCGCTGCGCCGCCGGTGCGCCCCCGAATTGGTTCGCCAGCGCATTGCGGTCGCGGTCGGATATCCCGTTCGGGGTCACTGGATATCCGTCGGAAGCCACCGCCGCATAAGCCGCCGTCATCTCCAGCAGGCTGATCCCCGCGGTGCCGAGCGGCAGGCTCGGATGATTGGGCAATTCGGCACTGATGCCCAGATCGCGCGCCGCCCGGATCACCTCCGGCATACCCACGTGCTGCGCGAGGCGGATGGTGGCGACATTGCTGGACTGGGCGAAGGCCTCCGCGAGCGTGATCTGCCCGCGATATTGCCGGTTGTAGTTTTGCGGCCGGTACTCGCCGGTCGTGATCGGGGAATCGTCGATCGGCGAATTCGGGCTCCAGCCGTTGCGCAGCGCCGCCAGATAGACGAACAATTTGAACGTCGATCCCGGCTGCCGTCGTGCCTGCGTCGCCCGGTTGAAGGCGTTGCGCTCGTAATTCTTGCCGCCGACCATCGCGACGATCCGCCCGTCCGTCCGCATCGCTACGAGCGCGACTTGGGCGCGGCCGAGCCCCGCATTGCGCACCACCCGCTCGGCCTGCTGCTGCAGCGGCAACTCCAGCGTCGTATGGATCTCCCGCTCGCCATAGCTCTCGTCGTCGGCGTCGCGCTGGCCCAGCACCCAATCGGCGAAATAGGTGCCGGTGGGCGTGTCGTCGCGCGGCCCCACCCGCAGCCGCGCCGGGCGATAGGCGCGTGCTTCGCGCTCGGTGATGAAGTCTGCGGCGCGCATCCGCCGGATGACCAATTCGGCCCGCTCGCGTGCCCCCTCGATGTTGCGCGTCGGCGCCAGCCGCGACGGCGCGTTCACGATGCCCGCCAGCATGGCTGCTTGCTGCAAAGTCAGATCATCGGGATCGACGCTGAAATAATGCCGCGCCGCCGCCCGCAGGCCGTAGGTATTGTCACCAAAATAGACGTTGGAGAGGTAGCGGCTGAGAATCTCCTCCTTGGACAGCCATGCCTCTAGCCAAAGTGCGATGAAGCCTTCCTGGATCTTGCGGAAGGCGGTGCGATCGGAGCCGGTGAAGCTGGTCTTGGCGAGCTGCTGGGTGATCGTGCTGCCGCCCTCGACCATCGATCCCGCGCCGAGATTACGGGTCATGGCGCGTGTCAGGCCGTAGGGATCGACGCCGATGTGGCGAAAGAAGCGCTTGTCCTCCACCGCGATGAAGGCCTGCGCGACATGGGGCGGGAGTTCGGTCACGTCCACCGGCTCGCTGATCATCGCGCCCTTGCGCGCGATGACTTCGCCCTCCGCCGAGTAGACAGTGACGCTGGGCGCGCCCAGCGGCTGCAGCGAGCTGCCAAGCGGCGCGGTGACCGTGAGCCACACGACGAGCGCCGCCAGGACCAGCAAGAAAATGCGGATCGTCCACACCAGCCAGCGCGGCCAGCGGCCCTTGGGGTGCGGCTCGGGCGGCTGCGGCGGAGCGGGCGGCTGTGCGCCCGGATGCGGCGCGCCAGACCAGGCGGGCGCGGGGCCGTTGGCGTAAGCGCGCGCGGCGCGTCGCGGATAATCGTCGGCTGCCATCGGTGCGTCGCTCGCCAGCAGTCATGCGCAGGAATGGCTATGCTCGCAAGCCTTTCGACTTCAGGCGCGCAAGGCCGGGGCCGCCACCGGACCGGGTGCGGCGCCAAATGGCGAGCATTGCTCGCCGAGCAAAGCCGCGGCGATCCGCCCCGCCGCTCTCCCATCGCCATAGGGATTGCTCATGATCGGGCGGGCTTTGAGCCCATCGAGTTCCGCTCGAGCCGCTTGCAGGATGGCATCCGGCTCCAGCGCCACCAGAGCCGCCATGCCGGCAATGATCCCTTCCGGCCGCTCGGTTGTGTCTCTCAATACCAGCACCGGCTGGTTCAGGCTCGGTGCTTCCTCCTGAATGCCGCCGGAATCGGTAAGGATCAGGCGGCTGCGCTGCATCAGGGTCACCATCGCCGGCGGGTCCTGGGGGGCCAGCAGATGGATGCCGGCATCTCTTCCCAGCTTCTGCCGGATTGGATCTGCCAGGCGCGGATTGGGGTGGAGCGGGAGGACGGTGTCGATGTCGGCCGCAAGCGCTCGCAGCGCGGCGCAAAGCGCCTCGGTCCGCTGGCCGATATTCTCGCGCCGGTGGAGCGTGACCAGGATGAAGGGCCGCCCCGTTGGCACCGCCGCCTCACAATGCCGGCGCAACGCGGTGTCGCGCGCGAGTTGGTCAATTACCCAGTGCAAGGCGTCCACGCCGCTATT
>JBBSLM010000332.1:0-3065 GCA_038255245.1 Sphingomonadales bacterium | reverse complement strand
GATCGCCCGCGCGGATCGCCAGCAACAGATATTCGTCGAAGACCCGCTGCACCCCACCGGCCATGTCCCGCCCTTCCCGTTCATGCAGCAAGGTGCTCCGGAAGCCGGGTCCGGTTCAATGGACGCCGCCGATTTTTTCGGCCGGGGTGACGTTTCGTCGAGCCGTCGCTAAGGGGAGGCCGTCAATCTCAGCCGGCAGCGTTCACCGCCGCCGGCCATTTCTGCATTGGACCCACTTTGGACCGCGACGCCCGTCTCCGCCGCATCCGCTACCGCGCCTGGCATCGCGGTACGCGCGAGAGCGATTTCCTGGTGGGCGGCTATTTCGACCATTGCTCGGCCGGCTGGTCGGAGGCGGATTTCGCCTGGTTCGAGGCGCTGCTGGACGAGCAGGATGCGGACATCATCGCCTGGGTGATCGGAACCCTGCCCGTCCCGGATCGCTTTGCCGGTCCGATGATGGAGCGGATGCGGCAGACGGACTTTATCGACGTGGCGAGGGACGGGGCATGACCACCGACCTGCAGACCATTTTGAAGGCAGACAGACCGCTCACGCTCGCGGGCGTGCCGAATGGCTTCCTGCCGTGGCTGGCCGCTGATCTGGCACGCGCCGCCGGCAAGGGGCGCCGGGCCGTACTGATCGCTTCCGACGAGGCGGCGATGCGCGCGGTTGGCGACGCTGCGGCCTTTTTCGCGCCGGAGCTGGAGGTGCTGACCTTCCCGGCGTGGGATTGCCTGCCCTACGACCGCTCCTCCCCGTCGCTGCGCTCCACTTCCGAGCGGCTCGCGACCTTACACGCCCTGCAGCGCAAATCCGGCAAGCCGCAGCTGCTGCTGACCACCGTCAACGCCGCGCTCCAGCGCACGCTGACCCCGTTCCGCGTCCGTCAGCTGGTCGCCAGTCTCGCCCCCGGCGAGCGGATCGAGATCGAGCGGCTGGCCGCCGTGCTTTCGGCCAACGGCTATATGCGCACCGACACCGTTCGCGATCCGGGCGAGTTCGCGGTGCGCGGCGGCATCGTCGATCTCTATCCGGCGGGCGAGGAGCATGGCCTGCGCCTCGATTTCTTCGGCGACGAGATCGAGACGGTGCGGCTGTTCGATCCCGGCACGCAGCGCACCACTGGAACCACGGAAGGCTTCACCCTCCTCCCCGCCTCCGAAACCCTCCTCGACGAGGAGAGCATCAAGCGCTTCCGCTCGCGTTACCGCGAGATGTTCGGCGCCAACGCGACCGGCGATCCGCTCTACCAGGCGGTGTCGGACGGCCGCCGCATCGCCGGACTCGACCATTGGCTGCCCTTGTTCGAAGAGCGGCTGGAGACATTGTTCGACCATTTGAACGATGACAATCTGATCGTCCGCGAAGCGGGTGTCTCCAGCGCCGCCGATTCGCGGTTCGAGGCGGTGGCCGACTATTTCGACAATCGCCAGCGCGCGCAGACAAAGGACGCGGGCAGCTACCGCCCGCTCGAGCCGGACGCGCTCTATCTGTCGCGCAACGGCTGGGACGCGCTTATCGCGGACCGGCCGATCCACCTCACCTCGCATTTCCACGAGCCGGCCAGCGCCAGCGTCATCGATTTCGGCGTCGATGGCCCGCGCGACTTCGCGCCGGAGCGTACGCAGGGCGTCAACCTCTACGAATTCGTCGCCAGCCACCTTGCCGACCTGAAGCGGTCGAAGCGCAAGGTGATCCTCGCCAGCTATTCCGTGGGTTCACGCGAGCGGCTCCGCACCCTCCTCGAAGATCATGGCGTCACCAAGCTGGCGACGCCCGACAGCTGGCAGGAGGCGCTCGGCGCGTTCGGCCCGGCCCTCGTCGTGCTGCCGCTCGACCACGGCTTCACCACGCCCGACGTCGCCGTCCTGACCGAACAGGATATGCTCGGCGACCGGCTGGTCCGCCGCCGCAAGCGCAAGAAGAGCCAGGACGCGTTCCTGAACGAACTGGCCACGCTCAGCCCCGGCGACCTCGTCGTGCATGCCGAACATGGCATCGGCCGGTTCGAGGGGCTGACCCAGATTCCGGTGCAGAAGGCGCCGCACGATTGCGTCGCGCTCTCGTACGCGGGCGGCGACAAGCTCTACGTCCCGGTCGAGAATATCGACATCCTCTCGCGCTACGGCAGCGAAAGCGAGGGCGTTACGCTCGACCGGCTGGGCGGGGAAGGCTGGCAGCGGCGCAAGTCGCGGATGAAGGAGCGCATCCGCGCGATCGCGGGTGAGCTGATGAAGGTCGCCGCCGAGCGCGCCTTGCGCCCCGGCGTGGTGGCCGAGCCCGACACCGGCTACGACGCCTTCGCCGATCGCTTCCCGTTCGAGGAGACCGAGGACCAGGATCGCGCCATCGTCGACGTGGTCGACGATCTCAGCGCGGGCAAGCCGATGGACCGGCTGGTGTGCGGCGATGTCGGCTTCGGCAAGACCGAAGTGGCCCTGCGCGCCGCCTATATCGCCGCCATGGCCGGGTTGCAGGTCGCGGTGATCGCGCCGACCACCCTGTTGGCACGCCAGCATTACACCACCTTCACGGAGCGTTTTCAGGGCTTCCCGATCGAGATCGGCCGCCTTTCCCGTCTCGTCCCGCCAAAGGAGGCGAAGGAGACCAAGGATGGCCTGACTGCCGGCAAGATCGACATCGTGATCGGCACTCACGCTTTGCTCGCCAAGGGCATCGACTTCAAGAATCTCGGCCTGGTCATCGTGGACGAGGAGCAAAGGTTCGGCGTCACCCACAAGGAAAGGCTGAAGGCCCTGCGCGCCGACGTGCACGTGTTGACGCTGACCGCCACGCCGATCCCGCGCACGCTGCAGATGGCGATGTCGGGCCTGCGCGAATTGTCCGTGATCCAGACGCCGCCGGTCGATCGCCTGGCGGTCCGCACCTACGTCATGCCCTGGGACCCGGTGGTGGTGCGCGAGGCATTGCTGCGCGAACATTATCGCGGCGGACAGAGCTTCTTCGTCGTTCCGCGGATCGCCGATTTGCCGGACATCGAGCAGTTCATCCGCGAGGAAGTGCCGGAGGTTCGCTACGTCGTCGCCCACGGCCAGATGGCG
>JBBSLM010000331.1:0-3067 GCA_038255245.1 Sphingomonadales bacterium | reverse complement strand
CCGCACCGCCGACACGCAAAGCGCCGAAGACCGCTATGACGCGCTGAAGAAATTCGCCCGCGACCTGACCGAGGCGGCGCGCGAGGGCAAGCTCGATCCCGTCATCGGCCGCGACGAGGAAATCCGCCGCACCGTCCAGATTCTCGCCCGCCGCACCAAGAACAATCCGGTGCTGATCGGCGAGCCGGGCGTCGGCAAGACCGCGATCGCCGAGGGGCTGGCGCTGCGCATCGCCAATGGCGACGTGCCCGACAGTTTGAAGGATCGCCGCCTGATGTCGCTCGACATGGGCAGCCTGATTGCCGGGGCGAAATTCCGCGGCGAGTTCGAGGAGCGCTTGAAGGGCGTGCTCGACGAAGTGAAGGGCGCGGATGGCGACGTCATCCTGTTCATCGACGAGATGCACACGTTGATCGGCGCCGGCAAAGGCGAAGGCGCCATGGACGCCTCGAACCTGCTCAAGCCCGCCTTGGCGCGCGGCGAATTGCACTGCATCGGCGCGACCACACTCGACGAATATCGCAAGCATGTCGAGAAGGACCCGGCCCTCCAACGGCGCTTCCAGCCAGTCTTCATCGGCGAACCGAATGTCGAGGACACGATCTCGATCCTGCGCGGGCTGAAGGAGAAATACGAGCTGCACCACGGCGTGCGGATCACCGATTCGGCGCTGGTGTCGGCGGCGACTTTGTCCAACCGCTACATCACCGACCGCTTCCTGCCCGACAAGGCGATCGACCTGATGGACGAGGCCGCGTCACGCCTGCGCATGGAGGTGGAGTCCAAGCCCGAGGAGATTGAGGGCCTCGACCGCCGCATCATCCAGCTGAAGATCGAGCGCGAGGCGCTGAAGAAGGAAAGCGACGCTGCGTCGAAGGACCGGCTCGCCACGCTGGAGACCGAATTGGTGGGCCTTGAGGAGCAATCCGCCGCGCTCACCACCCGCTGGCAGGCGGAGAAGGAAAAGATCGCCGGCGAGAGCAAGCTGAAGGAGCAGCTCGACGCCGCCCGGCTGGAGCTGGAGCAGGCGCAGCGCGCGGGCGACCTGGCGAAGGCGGGGGAGCTGCAATATGGCCGCATCCCGGCGCTGGAGAAACAGCTCGCCGAGGCGGCGGCCGCCAGCGAAGGCGCGATGCTGCGCGAGGAAGTCACGTCCGAGGACATTGCCGGCGTCGTCGCGCGCTGGACCGGCATTCCGGTGGAGCGGATGCTGGCCGGCGAACGCGACAAATTGCTGGCGATGGAAGCGACCATCGGCAAGCGCGTGATCGGCCAGGCCGCGGCGGTCGAAGCCGTTGCCCGCGCCATTCGCCGCGCCCGCGCCGGGCTGCAGGATCCGCAGCGTCCGCTGGGCAGCTTTTTGTTTCTCGGCCCGACCGGCGTCGGCAAGACCGAGCTGACCAAGGCGCTGGCCGAATTCCTGTTCGACGACAGCAGCGCGATGGTGCGGATCGACATGAGCGAGTTCATGGAGAAGCATTCGGTCGCCCGGCTGATCGGCGCCCCGCCGGGCTATGTCGGCTATGAGGAAGGCGGCGTGCTGACCGAAGCCGTCCGCCGCCGGCCCTACCAGGTCGTCTTATTCGACGAGGTCGAGAAGGCGCATGGCGACGTCTTCAACATCCTGCTGCAGGTGCTCGACGACGGCCGGCTCACCGACGGCCAGGGCCGCACGGTCGATTTCACCAACACGATCATCATCCTGACCTCGAACCTGGGTTCGCAATATCTCGCCGGCCTGACCGACGACCAGGAGGTTGCGTCGGTCGAGCCGCAGGTGATGGAAATCGTGCGGGGCCATTTCCGGCCGGAATTCCTGAACCGGCTGGACGAGATCATCCTGTTCCACCGGCTGGCCGCCGATCATATGGGGCCGATCGTGGACATCCAGATCGGGCGGCTCGGCAAATTGCTGGCCGACCGCAAGATCAGGCTCGACCTGACCGACGGCGCGCGCGCCTGGCTCGGGCGGGTCGGCTATGACCCAGTCTACGGCGCGCGGCCGCTGAAGCGCGCGGTGCAGAAATATCTGCAGGACCCGCTCGCCGACGCTTTGCTGCGCGGCGAAGTGCGCGACGGGCAGACGATCAAGGTGGAGGAAGGCGAGGGCAAGCTTGTGCTGAAGCCCAGCCTGGCCAAGGCCGGGACCTGATCAGCCGGCGGCGGTGACCATTTCGTCCCCGGTCGCAGCGAGCCGCGGATGCGCGCCGAGCGCGCGATCGGCCCAGCGCAGCGCGGCGTCGATGCGGGCGCCGTGATGGCGTTGAACCTCGTCATTCTCGCTGTCGCGCAGCGCGGGGATGAACGAACGGCCCGGAAGCTTGGCATTCTCCCGCGCCTTGGTCGCCGCCGCCTGCGCAAGCTCCCCCGGATTGATGCCAGCATCCAGAATAGCATTCGCGGTCAGCGCTGCCTCCACCGGACGGGCGAGGAGCAAGGAGGCGTCGATCACCGAGCCGCCGTCCCAGCCCCCTCTGCGCATCGCCTTCACGAACATTCCGGTCTGGAGATGCAAGGTCAGCGCCGCGAGGTGGACGGCCCGGCCGATCGGATCGCCGGTCGCCCCGATCGCATCCCGCAGCATGGCCTGGCCATCCCCCTTGCCTGCGAGGTGCGCGGCGACCTGCGCGGTGAAAGCGAGCCGGTCGCGGCCACCGCGCAGCACGGCCAGCAGGAACGGCCGCCGCTCCATCGTGACGAAAAGCGGACGGAGCGAAGACGGGTCGGCGGTCAAGTCCTCGAGCAGATTGTTTGCCCAGTTGGATGGTTTGATCAGAACCCGCTCGCCTGCCCGCCAATGGCGGCGCAGGGCGGCCCGAACCCACGCCAGCGCCGGAGCGAACCGGGGATCGTCGCCAGCCCCGTGAGCCGCTCTCCAGCCGGCAAGCTCGACCAGGATGTTCGGTTCCTTGAGCACGAATGACGCGCCCGGCACGTCCAGCATCCGGGCAAGCAAGGTCGAACCGCAAAAGGAGACGTGGAAGATCATCCGGTCCACCTCCCCCGCCCGCGCGGCGCCGGCTTCGGCGAGCATTGCGTCCAGGGGCAGGCTGACGGCGGGGCCGGT
>JBBSLM010000330.1:0-3076 GCA_038255245.1 Sphingomonadales bacterium | reverse complement strand
TCAGACCCTCGGCCTCCAGCAACTCGCCCATGCGCGCGCCGTCATAGACGTTCATCTGGCAACCGAACGACTTGACGTGGAAGGTCCTGGGGGCGGCGTTGCTCATTGCGCCGGAGATAGGGTGGGGCCGCCCGGCGTCAACGGGCTGAGTTCGCCATAGGCCGGGTCGCCAAGCGCATCGACGATCTGCTGGCGCGCATCGACGGCGATGCGCTTGCGGTCTGTTTCGGCCGGGATGATGGGCTCGAGGAAGGCGACGCGGGTAGGGATTGTCCCCTTATGCTCGAAGACGCGCTTCACCACCGCGCCGCCGCTCTCGTCGCCCCAGGCGACCAGATCGTGCTTGTCGCCATAATCGATCGCGATCGGCTGGACGACCAGACCGGGAATCGGCGGGTAGAGGGCGGAAAACAGGCTGGCGCGGAACGGCAGGACTTCCTTGCCGCCTTTGGTCGTCGCCTCCGGGAAGAAGCAGACCGCGCGCCCGGTTTCCAGCACCGCGCGGATTTGCCCGACCTGATCGCTGATGCCGCGACGGTCGGCGCGCTGCACCCAGACGCTGTCGTTCAGGCTGGCCAGCCAATGGACGAATCGGCTCGCCTTCAATTCCTCCTTCGCGACCATCGCGGCGCCGGTCGTGCCGGCGATCACCATGATGTCGAGCCAGGTGCAGTGATTGGCGATGAACAGGGTGTTGGCGCGCTTGTAGCCGCCTTTGACCTGCAGGCGCAGGCCGCTATTGTAGCCGACATACCAGAGGAAGCGGCGCGGCCAGGGCGACTTCGCGCCGACCAGCTTCCACGCATAATGGAGCGGTACGCAGATCAGGATGGCGATGATCAGCCCGGCGAAGCGCCGCCAGCGGCGTAGGGTCGCCATTCAGTCCTTGCGCCCCGAGGCGACGCCGTAAAGCTCCATCCGGTGATCGACCAGGCGGTAGCCGAGCCTCTCGGCGATGCGCCGCTGCAGCGCCTCCAGTTCCTCGTCGACGAATTCGATGACGTTGCCGGTCTCGACGTCGATCAGATGGTCGTGATGGGTCGCGTCGGCGGCTTCGTAGCGGGCGCGGCCGTCGCCGAAATCGTGCCGTTCAAGGATGCCCGCTTCCTCGAACAGGCGCACTGTGCGGTAGACGGTGGCGATCGAGATGCCGGGATCGATCGCCGACGCGCGCTGGTGCAGCGCTTCCACGTCCGGATGGTCCTCGGCCTCGGACAGCACACGCGCGATCACGCGGCGTTGCTCGGTAATGCGCAGGCCCTTTTCGGCGCACAGGGTTTCGATGTCGATCTTGCGGGTCATGATGTCCGGCATGCCTAGCTCAAACTCTATCGGGGTGGAAGCCGGCGACGCCATCCCGAAACGCAATCGGCCCGCCGCTCGCGCAAGACGAGCGGCGGGCCGATCAAAGGATAAGCGAGATCAGGGCCGCTTGGCGGCGGCCGCGGGCCGGCCGGTGCGGCGGCGCTTGGTGCCGAGGCCGATCTTCTTGGCCAGCGCGCGGCGTTGCTCGGCATAATTGGGGGCGACCATCGGATAGTCGGCGTTCAGGCCCCACTTCTGGCGATATTGGTCCGGCGTCATGCCGTAATGGGTCATCAGATGCCGCTTCAGCATCTTCAGCTTCTTACCGTCTTCCAGGCAGACGATGTAATCGGGCTTGATCGACGAACGCACCGAAACGGCGGGTTCGGGCCGCACGGCCGGCGCTTCTTCACGCGTGCCAAGCCCGGACAGGGCGGTGTGCACGTTGGAGATCAGGGTGGGCAGGTCGTTGACCGCGACGCTATTGTTGCTGACGTGCGCAGAAACGATATCGGCGGTCAGGGTGATCAACGTCTCGGGGAAACCGTCCTGATTATCCATCGTACATAACCTTCTCTTAGGCAGCGACGCGAGGGGCTGCGTCCATCTCCCGCCGAATAGGTCCGTTTTGGCTGGAACACAAGCTTCGACAGCACACATTTTATGGGACGATGATCATATTCAGTGGACGGGAGAGCGAAAGTGCATCGTAAAGTTGCCCGTCGCCGCCGCTATAATAACGCGAGCGTCGCCCGACCAAAGTAAATCCCGCTTTGTTGTAGAGATTTACCGCAGCATTGCCGTCCCGCACTTCCAGGTGCAGGCGCCGCGCGCCGCGCGCGGCCGCGTCGTCCTCGAAATGCTTGAGGAGCACCCGGCCGACGCCGGTCCCCTGCACCGCCCGGCTGACCGCGAGCAGGAGCAATTCGGCTTCGTCGAGAATGATGCGGGACAAGGAAAAGCCGATCACGCTTCCCTGCGGATTGCGCGCGAGCGAGAGCCAGACACCCTGCATCGGCAGCAGGCCGGCGCATTGGGCCAGGGTCCAGGCTTCACCGAAGCGGGGATCGAACGCATCCTCCATCACTGCGAGCACGGCCGGTAAGTCGGCCGCGCTGCCCGCGACGACGAGCGGGACGCTCATCGCGCGGCGCTCATGCCGCCACCATCGGCCTGGCGTCGGGCGCGCGGCCGTAAAGCGGGCGGGGCGGCAAGGCGCGCAGGGCGGCGGGCAGCAGCAAGGCGGCGGCGGCCCGCGGCAGCAGGTCGCGTGCCTCGCCCCAGCCGCGGGCCGCGACCAGACAAGCCGCGCCGGACCCGATCACCAGGTTGGCCTCGCTCGTCCGCGCGGCATCGGCGGGGCTGAGCGACTGGAGCAGATCGACGGGCGCGAGCGGATCACCGACGAAGCTTTGCACGAAAAGCTGGCCATGTCCTCCCTCAAGCGCGGCGGTCACGGGCGCGCCCTGCGCATTCGCCATCGCCGCGAGCAGGGCACAGGCGCTGTAACCGGCGAGCGGCACGTTCCAGCCGATCGCCAGGCCGTGGGCGGCGGCGAGGCCGACGCGCAGACCGGTGAAGCTGCCGGGGCCGCAATCGACCAGGATCGCGCCGGGCCTGTGCTCGCCAAGCAGCGCGGCGATGGCGGGCATCAGCCGCTCGGCATGGCCGCGCGCGATCGTCTCGTGATGCTCGGCAATGATCGCTCCGTCCGCGCCGAGCAGCGCCGCGGAGCAGGCGGCGGACACAGAGTCGATGACGAGGGTGGTGG
>JBBSLM010000329.1:0-3089 GCA_038255245.1 Sphingomonadales bacterium | reverse complement strand
CGGCGACCGAAGCCTTTTTCCGGGACGCACTGGCGGGTGCCGAGGCCGAAGGGCGGCTGCAGATCGTCGCGCTCGAACTCGACGCGCGGCCGATCGCGATGCTGGTCAATTTCATCACGCCGCCCGGCAGCTTCTCGTTCAAGACCGCGTTCGACGAAAGGTTCGCCCGCTTCTCGCCGGGGGTGCTGGTGCAGCGCGACAATCTGGCCCTCCTCGACCGCGACGACGTCGCCTGGATGGACAGTTGCGCATCCGAAAATCATCCGATGATCGACAGCTTCTGGACCGAGCGGCGCGTGATGGTGCGCGTCACCGTGCCGCTGGCCGGCCGCCGCCGCCGCCTGTCGCATTTCGCTGCCCGTCGCCTCGAAGACCTCGCCGCCGCCGCGCGCGGCCGCATTTCGCCAAAACCCAAGGGAGAAATCGCGTGAGCGCATTTCCCGATCAAGCACTGAACAGCCTGCGCGCCGCTTACCCCGAGCAGCCGGCGTTGCTGCGGCACGATCTGGTCGATCATCCGCTGCTGAAGCTGGACGCGCTGGCCGCGTTGGCGGGACGCATCCGTCCCGTCGACGCCGAATATAATCGCGGCGACGTGCCGGTCGGCCTCGATCCCGCCGACACGCCCGCCAACGGCCTGTCCGTCGGGGAGACGATCCGCCGCATCGAGGAATGCGGGTCGTGGATGGTGCTGAAGTTCATCGAGCAGGATGAACTCTATCGCGGTCTGTTGCACGATGTGCTGGCCGATGTTGCTCCGGCGGTGCGCGACGCGACCGGCGAGATGCTGAAGCGCGAAGGCTTCATCTTCATTTCTTCGCCCGGCTCGGTGACGCCGTTCCACTTCGATCCGGAACATAATATCCTGCTCCAGATCCGCGGCAGCAAGGTGATGACGATCTTCGCGGCCGACGACGAAAAGGTGGTTCCGGGTGAGGAGCATGAGCGCTTCCACAATGGCGGCCACCGTAACCTGCCCTGGCGCGATGAGCTGGCGCCGGAGGGGCGACCGTTCGCACTGTCGCCTGGCGAGGGGGTCTATGTGCCGGTGAAGGCGCCGCATTGGGTGCAGAACGGGCCCGAAGTCTCGATTTCCCTGTCGATCACCTGGCGGTCCGAATGGAGCTATGACGAGGAATATGCGCGGCGGATGAATCACATCTTGCGCCGCGCCGGGATGAGGCCGCGCGCGCCGGGACGCTTTCCCGACAACAACCGTCTGAAGTCGCTCGGCTACCGCGCCATCGCCAAAGCCGGGCGGATCGGACGCAGCTCTTGAGCGTCCGTCAGCCGGAATTGCTGGTCGTCGTCGATACCGAGGAGGAATTCGACTGGACCGGGCCGTTCGACCGGGTCGCCACGGCAACGCGGTCGATCCCGGCGCAGGAGCGGGCACAGGCCATCTATGACGAGATGGGTATCGTGCCGACCTATGTCTGTACCTATCCGGTGGCCTGCGATCCGATCGCGGTGGCTTATCTGAAGCGCCTGCAAGACGAAGGACGAGCGGAGATCGGCGCGCATTTGCATCCCTGGGTGACGCCGCCGCATCGAGAAGACGTCTGCACTTTCAACAGTTACGAGTGCAATCTTCCCGAAGAATTGGAATATGAGAAGATCGGCGCGCTGACCGAGGCGCTGGAGGCGGCGTTCGGGCGCAAGCCGACGGCGTTTAAGGCGGGACGTTATGGGTTCGGGCCGAGCACGGCCCGGATGCTCGTCGACCATGGCTATAAGGTGGATTGCAGCATGCTGCCGCGCAGCGACCTGCGCGGCGATGGCGGGCCCGACTTCCGCCGCGCGCCGGACGAGCCGTTCTGGCTGGATGAAGACGCCGGCCTGCTCGAAGTGCCGGTCAGCACGGGCTATTTCGGCGCCGTCCCCGCCGCCGGCCGGTTCCTGTCAGGCCTGTTCGACAATCCGCGCGCGATCAAATGGCGGCTGCCGGGCATGTTGTCGCGCAGCGGTCTCGTGGCGCGCTCGCGGCTGACACCCGAAGGGATCAGCGCGGCCGAGCAATGCCGGCTGCTTGATGCCTTGGTGCGGCAAGGTCGCCAGACTTTCAGCCTGGTCTATCACAGCCCCAGCCTCGCGCCCGGCCACACGCCCTATACGGATGACGATGTGGAAGTGGCGGAGTTCGTGGCCGCGATCGCGGCGGTGCTGACCCATTTCCGCGACGTGCTGGGCGGACGGTTCACGTCGCTCGGCGAAATCCACGCACGGATGAGCAAGCAGCCGGCCGCTGGCGAGCAACCGGCTGCGACTCGGATCGTGGCGGGTCAGTCGGTGCTGGCAGCCGGAGCCGCGACCGGCTGCGGTGCGCGGGGCTGATTGCCGCCGAGCGTGTCGCCGAAGAAGCTGCCGCGATACCAGCGCGGCGCTGTCTGCGCGTTCGCAACCTCACGTGCGATCCGGTAGTTCAGTTCGGCGAAGCGAGCGCCGGCGCGCCAGTTGAAAGGCTGGCCAAGCTCGTCCTCGACGCCGTGATAATTGCCGGCCAGGAAGCCGCGGAACATCGCCTCGCCGCCATTCTGGAAGCCGGTCATCAGGAAGACGGACGGCACCCCCGCTTGCACGAACGGATAGTGATCCGAGCGCGTGAACAATCCCTCTTCCGGCAAGGGATCGGCGGATAGCTGCACGTTCATCGCCTCGGCCGCGCGCCGCACCATCGGGCCCATGTCCGAATGTTCGGAACCGAAGGCGATCACGTCCTGAAAATCGTACAGCAGGATCGGCATGTCCAGATTGACGACGCCGACGACGCGGCCATTGCCGACCGGATTGTTGGCGAGGAAGCTGGCGCCGAGCAGGCCCTTTTCCTCGGCCGTGACGGCGGCGAGCAGGATCGGGCGGCGCGGGCGATTCGCCGGATCGTTGAACTTGCGCGCGACCTCGATCAAGGTGGCGATGCCGGTCGAATTGTCCATCGCCCCGTTGAAAATGATGTCCGTCGCCCCCTGGCCGGGACTGCGCTGGCCCTGGCCGTGATCGTTGAGCGTGCCGACATGGTCGAGGTGGGCCATCAGCACGACATATTCATTGGCGACCGACGGATCGGTGCCGGGAATGATCCCCAGGACGTT
>JBBSLM010000328.1:0-3103 GCA_038255245.1 Sphingomonadales bacterium | reverse complement strand
CGGTGCCTGCGGCGCGTCAGTCGCCAGCGCCCGTGGTTGCAGCGCCGCAGCCGCCTGCGCCGCCTCGACCGGGCGAGTGGTGACCTAACCCTCCCGTTCGTCTCGAGCGAAGTCGAGAGACTGTTTGAGCATGATGGATACTCGAGAAGCGCGGCGACGCTCGAGCTTGTCTCTCGACTTCGCTCGAGACGAACGGGTTTCTAGTGCTTTCGCGCGACCTTACCGCCCCTGCGCGCGCCAGCGTTTGACGACGCGGCCGACGATGCCGTCTTCGTCGCCGGTGCGGCGCCACAATTCCGAGAACATCGGGTCGGACGAGGCCGGGCGGCGCTCGCGTTCCAGATCGTCGAACGAGACGCGGATCGGGATGGAAACGCCCTCGCCGCAGATGATGCATTCGCGGTTGCGCAGCGCCGGGATGACGTCGAGGAAGCCGCGCGCGCCTTCCGGCATGGCGTTCTTCACATATTGCTGGTCGCGGTCGTTGTTCAGCCGCATCGCGATCAGGGTGCCGCATTGCGAGAGCACGCCTTCGGCCAGATCGGACGGACGCTGGGTGATCAGGCCCAGGCTGATGCCATATTTGCGGCCTTCCTTGGCGATCCTCTCCAGCACCTTGCGCACGGCCTGGCCGGACGAGGTCTTGTCGGCGGGGACGTAGCGGTGCGCTTCCTCGCAGACGAGCAGGATCGGCCTTTGCACTTCGTTGCGCGACCAGATCGCATAATCGAACACCAGGCGGCTGAGCACCGCGACCACGACCGAGACGATGTCGGACGGGACGCCGGACACATCGACGATCGAAATCGGCTTGCCGCGCGCGGGCAGGCGGAAAATCTTGGAGACGAAGGCGGTCATGGTGTCGGCGATCAGCATGCCGGAGAACATGAACTGGTACCGGGGATCGGACTTCAGTTCGTCGATCTTGGTCTTCAGCCGCATGTAGGGCGCGGTGTCGGTCGCCTTGTTGAGCAGCCCCATCTCGTTGGTGATGGCGCTGGTCAGGTCGGACAGAGCGTAAGGAATCGGCGAATCGACGGTGAGCTTGTTCAGCCCCTCCGCCGCGCGGTTGCGCTGGCGCGCCTGCAGCAGGCATTTGGCGAGGATGTCGCTATCCTGCTGGCGATCGGCGCCCTGGGTGGTGACGAAGACTTCGCAATGTTCCTCGAAGTTCATCAGCCAATAGGGCATGGCGAGATTGTCGACGTTGAACAATTCGCCATGGCCCTTGAATGCGGCCGAATATTCGCCGTGCGGATCGATCATGACGATGTGCCCCTCCGGGCTCATGTCGCAAATCTTGTGCATGATGAGCGCGGTCGAGGTCGATTTGCCGGTGCCGGTCGAACCGAGCAAAGCGAAATGCTTGCCGAGGAAAGCATCGACCAGGATCGAGGCGCGCACGTCCTTGGTGGGATAGACGGTGCCGATCTCGATATGGGCGCGTTCGTCGGCGGCGTAGATCTGGCCCAGATCGGCGCGGCTGACCGGAAAGACGCGTGCGCCGGGAATGGGATAGCCGGTGACGCCGCGCTTGAAATTGACCAGCTTGGAGGTCGCCGGATCTTCATCGCCTTCGCCCAGGAAATCGACCTTGGCGATGATCTTGTCACCGTCGCCGCTGGCATCCAGTTCACGCACATTGGCGAGCAGCCAGCGGCGATTGCCCTGCAGCTTCACCTGACTGCCGACCTGCCCGGACAGAGCGACGCTCGGGTCGGGATCGGCGCCCAGTTCGGCGAGCCGGCGCGCGTCGATCTCGATCGTCGCCCCGCTGCCGCAGATCGTCGCCACCCGGCCGATCGAGTCCAGATTGCTCTCGCCGGGCGCGACCGAAGGCTGGGCCGCGATCTCGCGAGGCGGCGAAACCTCCTGGAACGAACAGGGCAGACCCCGATTGGGCACGTTCATCATGTCGGTCACAGGGCGACTTTCGAATTGGACATAGCCCGCCCTGATAGCGCGGCCGGGTAAACAACTGCTTTTTATCGGAAACGCGCTATTGGCGAGAGAAGATCGCGCTGGCGGCCCAGCCGAGCAGCAAGGAGACCATGACCGCGGCGATGCCGTAGGTCAGCGAATAATGTTCGGCCGCGTCCGCGACGAAGCCTTCGACGCCCAATTTGTCGATCCTGATTTCGCGTTCGGCGACGGCGATGACGCGCCGGTCGCGGATCAGGAAAGTCTCGGCCGTGTAGGTGCCGATCGGCACCCGCGCCGGAATGTCGATCCGCGCGGTGTAGAGGACGCCGTCGGTGATCCGGACCGCGCCCGGCTCCTCTTCGTACAGGCCGGTGCGGCGCTTCAAATCGACCAGGCCGGCCTCGAACCGCTGCAATTCCTCGGTCGGATTGCCGCCGGCCGGGGAGAGCTGGAGGTTGCCGACGCCGAGTTCGTAGATCGCGGCGGTCTGTTCATCGACGATCTGGTTGAGCGGGCGCGAGGAGGCGACCGCGTAGAAGGAAGGGGCGGAGCGGAAGCGGGTGCGGGCGACATTCATCCACAGGCCGAACACGCGCTCCTTTTCGCGCACGACGATGCGCTCGAGCGGGCCCTTGATGACGACCGCAATGTCGCTGACCCCCTCGGGCGTGCGGCCGTCGGGATAGACGATCGCGCCGTAGAGCAGCAGCTCCTCGCCGCTGAAACTGTAGCGGATCTCGATCTGGTTGTTGGAGACTTCGGGCACGAGCCGCGGCTCGGCCTGGGCGAGGACCAGCGGGGCGGCGAGGGCCAAGGTGAGGAAGCGAAGACCCTTCACAGCAATTGGATCGTGTAGATTTCCTCGGGCTGCCACGTGAGCTGGAGGAACATGCGCAGGGCGACGGCCAGCACGATGACGGCCAGAATCATGCGCAGCAGCTCGGGCTTCATCTTCTGGGCGAAGCGCGCGCCATATTGCGCGCCGACGACCGAGCCGAGCAGCAGCAGGATCACCAGCACGATATCGACCGCCTTGGTCGTGGTGGCGTGGACGAGGGTGGTGACCGCGGTGACGAAGAGGATTTGCAGCAAGGAAGTGCCGACCACGACCTGCGCCGACATGCCGAGCAGATAGATCATCGCCGGCACCATGACGAAGCCGCCGCCGACGCCGAGCATG
>JBBSLM010000327.1:0-3128 GCA_038255245.1 Sphingomonadales bacterium | reverse complement strand
TGATGCTGGCCGCGCAGGCGCATCAGGAGAATCGTCAGCGCCTGAACGCCACCATGTCGGCGGTGCGGCGGCTGGGCCTCGATCCCAACCGGCTGATGAACAGCCGCTTCGGCGGTGTCGGCGGGCCGGAAGCGAATGACGACGATGTCGATCCGCGCTTCGCCCAATTGTTCGCCAGCTGGCGGCAGCTCGAGCAACTCGAGGCGGGCGTCGCCTCCATCCCGTCGGCATTGCCGATCCCGGCCAACCTCGCCCGATTTACCAGCGGGTTCGGCACCCGGTCCGATCCCTTCCGCGGCCGCGCCGCAATGCATGCCGGCATCGACCTTGCGGGGCCCACCGGCACCCCGATCTACGCCGCCGCCGATGCGACCGTCAGCTTCGCCGGCGTGCGCGGCGGCTACGGCAATTTCATCGAACTCGGCCACGGCGCCGGCATCGCCACCCGCTACGGCCACCTCTCGCGCATCATGGTCGGCAATGGCGAGCGCGTCCGCCGCGGCCAGCTGATCGGCCTGATGGGCTCGACCGGCCGCTCGACCGGCCCGCACCTCCATTACGAAGTCCGCATCGACGGCCGCGCGGTGAACCCTTTGCCCTTCCTGCAGGCCGGCCAGGCCATGGCCCAGGCCCAGACCCGCCAGAGCGGCAACCAGGTGGCGGCGCGCTAGTTTCTAATTCCTCCCCTGCTTTTGCAGGGGAGGGGGACCATCCGCAGGATGGTGGAGGGGCGCGCCGCAAGGCGCGTTTTTTTTGAAGATCGTTCGCTGCGCTCACGCCCCTCCACCACTCGCTGCGCGAGCCGTCCCCCTCCCCTGCAAAGGCAGGGGAGGATTAAGGGGCACTATTTCCCGCGCTTCTTGCGGTGGCTGTCCAGGTCGAGCACCGGCGTCGCTTCGCCTTCCGGCATCAGGCCCAGCCGCCGGGCGACCTCTTGGTAGGCTTCCGCCTCGCCGCCCAGATCGCGGCGGAAGCGGTCCTTGTCGAGCTTCTCGCCCGAGGTCGCGTCCCACAGCCGGCAGCCGTCCGGGCTGATCTCGTCGGCCAGGATCGTGCGGGCGAAATCATTCTCCCACAACCGACCGAATTCCAGCTTGAAGTCGACCAGGCGGATGCCGATCCCGGCGAACAGCCCGCACAGGAAATCGTTGATGCGGATCGCCATGTCGGCGATGTCGTTCATCTCTTCCTGGCTCGCCCAGCCGAAGCAGGCGATATGTTCATCGGCGATCATCGGATCGCCCAGCGCATCGTCTTTGAGATAATATTCGATGATCGTGCGCGGCAGCGGCGTGCCTTCCTCGATCCCCAGCCGGGTCGAGATGGAGCCGGCCGCGACGTTGCGCACCACCACTTCGATCGGGATGATCTCGACCTGGCGGATCAATTGCTCGCGCATGTTCAGGCGGCGGATGAAATGGTGCGGGACGCCGATCGTGCCGAGCAGGGTGAAGATGTGCTCGCTGATGCGGTTGTTGAGGACGCCCTTGCCGTTGATCGTGCCCTTCTTCTGGGCATTGAACGCGGTCGCGTCGTCCTTGAAATATTGGATGAGCGTGCCCGGTTCCGGACCCTCGTAGAGGATCTTGGCCTTGCCTTCATAAATCTGGCGACGGCGGGTCATGGGCGCTCCGAAATGTGAGCGCGGGGCTATAGGGAGTATGCGTTTCCAGAGCAAGGAAGCCCCAAATCCTCCCCTGCCTTTGCAGGGGAGGGGGACCGCCGAAGGCGGTGGAGGGGCGTGAGCGAAGCGAACGTTCTTACTCGCCTTCCGCTCGCGCAAGGGCGCGAGCGGCCCCTCCACCACTCGCTTTGCGAGTGGTCCCCCTCCCCTCGAAAGCGAGGGGAGGATTGATCTTCAGGTCACTTTCCCCCGCACCGCATATTGCGGGTCGCGCCACGTCTCATCGCGCAGGATGCGGGCGAGGATGTCCACCGCGCGGACGATATCCTCCGCGCCCAGATAAAGCGGCGTGATGCCGAAGCGCAGCACGTCGGGCGCGCGGAAATCGCCGATCACGTTCTGGGCGATCAGCGCCTGGCAGAGTTCGAAGGCGTGCGGGTGCTTGAAGGAGATGTGGCTGCCGCGCCTCTCGTGCCAGCGCGGGGTGATGCAGGGCAGCTGCGGGCAATGCGCTTCCATATTGGCGTGGAAGATGTCGAACAATTCGATCGATTTCGACCAGAGCCGCTCCATCGTCACGCCGTCGAACGCGTCGAGCCCGGCCTCCAATGCTTCGAGCCCCAGGATCGGCGGGGTGCCGGCGAGGAAACGGGCGATGCCGGGGGCCGGGGCGTAATCGTCGGTGAACGCAAAGGGCGCGGCGTGGCCCATCCAGCCTTGCAGCGGGGAGGTGAGCCGCCCCTGCAGGCTTTCCGCGACGTAGAGGAAAGCCGGGGCGCCGGGCCCGCCGTTCAGATATTTATAGCCGCAGCCGACCGCCAGTTCGGCGCCGTCGTCATTCAGGTGCAGCGGCACCGCACCGGCGCTGTGGCTCAAATCCCAGACCGTCATTGCGCCCGCGGCTTTCGCCTGGGCGGTCAACTCGGCCATATCGAACCGCTCGGCGGTCTTGTAATGGACGTGGGTGAGCAGCAGCAGGTTCGTGTCCGCGCCAATGCTTTTCTCGATCCTGGCGCGCGGGGCGATCTCAAGCGTGAGGCCCAGCAGGTCCGCCACGCCGGCCGCGATGTGCAGGTCGGTGTGGAAATTGCCGCTTTCGCTCAGGATGGTCTTGCGGTCCGACAAGCGCGCGGCGGCGACCAGCAATTTGAACAGATTCACGCTGGTCGAATCCGCGACCAATACCTCGTGCGGTTTGGCCCCGAGCAACGGCGCGAGCCGTGCGCCGAGGCGGGCCGGGGCGTCGATCCAGCCATGCTCGTTCCAGCCCCTGATCAGGGCCTTGCCCCATTGCGCCTCGATGAGGTTCGCGACTTTTGCGGGCGCGGCGGCGGGCAAAGCGCCGAGCGAATTGCCGTCCAGATAGATGACGCCCTCGGGCAAGGCGAAGCGGTCGCGATACGCCCGCAGCGGATCGGCCGCATCCGCCGCCCGCGCCTGATCCAGCGTCAGCGCCATCAGCGCAAAGCCGCTTCGATTTCCTCGACCGCGACGGCCCAGGCGG
>JBBSLM010000326.1:0-3164 GCA_038255245.1 Sphingomonadales bacterium | reverse complement strand
TCGGGATGCTGCGCCGGCCAGCGGCGGGTGATCGCTAAATCGGACAAATCGGGCATGTTCGCGTCTCCAGCAGGGATAGGCGACATTTAGGGAGCGGGGTCCGGCCCCGGTAGGTTGCGAAGCCGAAACGGCCCGTTGCGGCTACTAAGCCCCTCCCCCTTTGTGGGGAGGGGTTGGGGTGGGGGCGCGAGCCGTCTGGCTCGCAAAAGACTCTATTTCGGCAGCAGACGCTGCCGAGCCCCCTCCCAACCCTCCCCACAAGGGGGAGGGCTTTTTTGTCCTCAGATCGGCATGCCCGGCGGGATGCGCGGCAGGCGGGCGGGATCGGAGGCGGCCCGTTCCAGCGCCTCACGGTCGGCAATGAGCCGGGCAAGGCCCCGGCTCCAATCGGCCTGCACATGCGCGCCGCTCGTCGTGCCCAGTTGTTGGCCCAGCCGCGCGATGCGTTCCGACAGCGCGAGCCCGATGGTGGGCGACAGGTTCGCGTCGCGCTGGGTGCGAACGAGCGCGAGCAAGGTTGTGGTCGCGATCCGGCGCTGCACGGTGGCCTGGCTCGCGGACAAGCGGGAAAAGTCGAACACCTGCGCGAGCAGCCGGTCGATCAGCTGGTGCGGGCCGGGCGAGGCCGGATCGGCCTGCTGCTGCAATTCCAGCCGGTTCAGCCGGTGCGGCTGGATCAGGCTGGCGAGCGTCAGCGCCGCCCCGGTCTCGGTCGCGACCAGGGGGTCGAAGATCGGGCCGCCTGCCGTGCGCATGATCTCGATCTCGGTCTGCCGATCGGAACTGCCCGAATTGCCGGCCGACAGCGCGGGCAGGATGGCGGCCGGAACGGTGAGCGCATCGGCGCGCAAGGTGGTCAGCAGGGCGGCAATGGCGCGGTTCTGGTCCGCAGGCGCAACGGGCCGGGCTGTCTCGCGGCCGTCGCCATTGACCGCATATTGGAAATTCACCCCGCCGATCAGCTTCGAGGCGGCTTCGAGCTGGTAGCGGTGGAGCAGCCAGATCGGCACGAAGGCTCGGCGCAAATCGGCGACCGAAGTGCCTTGCGCCAGCGCGTTCGGGCCGAAGCGGGCGACCGCAGCGGCGCGGACCTCCATCATCCGCTCCAGCTCGGCGACCGGCTCGGCGAAATCGTCCCAGATCGCGCCTTCGGGATGGCCCGAACTGGCCGGGCGGCTGTCATCGTCGCTGATATAGCGCAGCCCTTCGCGCAGGCCCGCCGCCATGCGGGTCGCGCCCTCGGCGTCGGTGGCCGCGCCATAAAGCCAGTCCACCGCGAAATGATCCCAGCGTCCGAGGCCTGCCCCGTAAGCATCGGTCAGGTCCGGCCGGCCATCGACCAGCCGTACGCGCGGCGCGGGATAGTCCATCACCGAATAGCGGCCCTGCGTGCTCGCCGCGAAATTGTGGGCGATGCCGAGCGCGTGGCCGACTTCGTGCGCGGCGAGCTGGCGGATGCGGGCGAGCGCGGCGGTGACCGGATCGTTGGGAGCGCCGGTGCCGGTCAGCCCCGCGCCGACCAGAGCCTGGAAAATCATCATGTCCTGACGGACACGAAGGGAGCCGAGCAGCACCCGGCCGGTGATGATTTCTCCCGTGCGCGGATCGGTGATCACCTGGCCGTAGGACCAGCCGCGCGTGGCACGGTTTACCCAGTTCAGCACATTGTAGCGCGCGTCGAGCGGGTCCACGCCTTCGGGGAGCAATTCAACCTGGAAAGCGTCGATGAAGCCGGCGCGGTCGAACGCTTCGGCCCACCAGCGCACGCCATCCATCAGCGCGCTGCGGATCGGCTCCGGCGCGGCGCGATCCACGTAGAAGATGATCGGCCGACGGACGCGGGAACGGGCTGCGGATGGATCCACTTTCTCCAGCCGGAAGCGATTGACCACCTCGGTCACCACCGATTCCCCCAGCGGCTGCGAGAAATCGATCAGCTGGGTGCCGAACGTCCCCGCGCGTGGATCGAAGCGGCGGGGCTGATAGCCGGGCTCGGGCAGCCGCACGAAGGAATGGCGGACGGTGAAGGTGACGTTGCCCGGCACCGGCGCGATGTTGCGCACCTCCGGCCCGGCCCGCTGCGTGGTGAAGGTGAGCCGCGCCTCCAGCTCGACATTGGTGGGCAGCGCGCGGACCGAGGCGGGATCGGCGACGCTGAGTTCGGGCGCGAGCCGCCAGTCGGTCGATTCCTGCTCCTTCAGCGCCAGCGCCAAATTCATATCGTCGCGGGTGAGAAAGCTGCCGATGTCGACCAGCACGCCGCCGCCCGGCGCTTCGCCCGCCACCTGGCCGACCCAGAGCGTCGAGGTCGCGAACGCCTCACTGACGCCGCGTTGCTCGACGTCGCTCGCACCGGTCGCGCGGAAGCGGGGATTCTCCACCTCGGCGGCGACGCGATTGCCGATCCGGCGAAAGACCAGCAGGCGCGACTCGCTCGCGACCGCGCGGTCGAGCCCGATCGCGGCCGAGCCGAGCCCGGTCTCCAGCGCGGTGACGTAAATGTAGCGGCCCATGAAGCCGTCCGCCGCGGCGCGGGGCAGCTCGATCAATATCTTGCCCTGGGCGCGGTCGACATGGACCGGGAAGAGACCCTGCTGCGCCTGCGTGCCGCGCAGGATTTCGGGCTGGGCCTGCGCGAAAGCGGGGAGTGGCGCGGCGCTCGCCAGCATGAGTGCGAGGAACAATCTGGTCTTCACGGGCCACCCCCTATTTTGCCTTGGCCTAGCCTAAGCTCCCCCGAGCGGCTAGGCGGCGGGAAATTCCTCCCCGCGCTTTCGCGGGGAGGGGGACCATGCCCAGCATGGTGGAGGGGCGGCGGCGCAGCCGCCGTTCTTTTTCGGGAAGTTTCCGCGCCTTCGGCGCGGCCCCTCCACCGCCTACGGCGATTTGGCAGGTTTGCATCGCCCCGCGATGCAAAGCCATGTCCGGGGGACATGGCGACCTGAAAATCCCTCCCCGGCAAATGCCGGGGAGGATGCGAGATTGAGGAGCATATATGGGTTTCCGGTGCGGGATCGTGGGCTTGCCGAATGTCGGCAAGTCGACCCTTTTCAATGCGCTCACCGAGACGGCGGCGGCGCAGGCGGCCAATTATCCGTTCTGCACGATCGAGCCGAATGTCGGCCGCGTCGCCGTGCCCGACAAGCGGCTTGACCGCATCCGCG
>JBBSLM010000325.1:0-3169 GCA_038255245.1 Sphingomonadales bacterium | reverse complement strand
GTGCACGGGATAGTCGATATAGCCCTCGGGCCCATTGCTGTACCAAAGCGACTGCTCGTCGGGCGTCAGCGCGAGCCGATCGGCCAGCCGGAGCGGCAAATCGGGGTTGGAAATGAACGGCCGGCCGAAGCTGATCATGTCCGCCTCGCCCGCCGCCAGCGCCTGCTGCGCCCGATCGAGCGTGTAGTCGGAGTTCAGCATCAGTTGACCCTTGAATGCGGCGCGGATCGCGGGCGCGACCGGATCGACCTCCGCCTTGCCGAAGGTGCCGTCACGCGGCGGCTCGCGCAGTTCCAGGAAAGCGATGCCGATCTCGCTCAGCAAGGCAGCGGCGGCGGGAAACAGGCTGTGCGGGTCGCTGTCGTTCACGCCCTGCGAATCGCCGTTCGGGGACAGGCGGATGCCGGTGCGGTCCGCGCCGATCGTGTCCGCCACGGCGCGGGTCACTTCGCCCATGAAGCGGATGCGGTTCTCGACCGGGCCGCCATAATCGTCATCGCGCTTATTCGAGCCGTCGCGCAGGAATTGATCGATCAGATAGCCGTTGGCGCCGTGAATCTCGACCCCGTCGAAGCCGGCCGCGATCGCGTTGGCCGCGGCGCCGGCATAATCCTCGACCGTCGCGGCGATTTCGTCGACGGTCAGCGCGTGCGCTTCGGTGTAGAGCTGGCGCCCCTCATAAGTGTGCGCCTTGTAGGGCGCGGTGGTGGCGGAGGCGGACACAGGCGCCGCGCCGCCGAGGAAAGAGGGATGGACTAGCCGGCCCATGTGCCAGAGCTGGCAGACGATCCGCCCGCCCGCTTCATGCACGTCGGCGACGACCGGCTTCCAGGCCTCGACTTGGCTCTCCGACCAGATGCCCGGCGCATGCGGCCAGCCCAGCCCGGTGCGGCTGATCCCCGTCCCTTCGGTGATGATCAGCCCGGCACCGGCGCGCTGCGTGTAATAAGTGCGCATGATCCCGGTGGGGACATGTTCGCGCGTTGCGCGGCCGCGCGTCAGGGGCGCCATGGCGATGCGATTGGGGCAGTCGATGCCGCCAAGCTTGATGGGGTCGAAAAGGGTCGGCAAGGGACGCTCCGGTCGGATCAGGGTCGAGAGGATATAGAGGGTGCCGGGTCGAATTCAGCACCTCGCCCCGCAATTGGCCTTTCCGGCGCTGATCCTGGCCAATCTTTTTCTGGCCGCGGGACCGTGGATGGTTCGGCTGGCCGACGTCGGCCCGGTCGCGGCGGGCTTCTGGCGGCTGGCGCTGGCGGTGCCGCTGCTGGGCCTGCTCGCTTGGTGGCAGCGCGGGCGCGTGGGCGCGGCGCGGCCGTCCTGGGCGCTTGTCGGCGCGATCGCACTGGGCGGGCTGTTCTTCGCCGCCGACATCGCGGTCTGGCACATCGGCATTCTGCAGACCAAGCTCGCCAACGCCACTTTGTTCGGCAATTTCGCCAGCTTCATCTTCGCCATTTACGGCTTCATGCTGTTGCGGCGGCTGCCCGGGCGGGCGCAGACGGCGGCCTTGCTGCTGGCTCTGCTCGGCACCTTCTTGCTGCTCGGCCGCAGCTACGAATTGTCGCGCGAACATCTGATCGGCGATTTGTTCTGCCTGCTCGCCGCGCCCTCCTACGCCCTCTATCTGGTCGCGGTGGACCGCGCCCGGCGGACGGTCGCGCCATTCCCGACCCTGTTCATCGCCACCGCCGCCGGGGCCTTGCCCTTGCTGGTCGCCGCGCTGGTGTTGGGCGAGCAGGTGCTGCCCACCGACTGGACGCCGGTCGTCCTGCTGTCGCTCAGCAGCCAGGTGATCGGCCAGGGACTGCTGGTCTTCGCCATGGGCTATCTGTCGCCATTGGTGGTCGGCCTCGGCCTGCTCACCCAGCCCATCGCCTCCGCCGCGATCGGCTGGGCGGTCTATGGCGAGCGGCTGGGCACGCTCGACGTGAGCGGCGCGATCCTGATCTGCATCGGCTTGGTGCTGATCCGGCTACCTCAAAGACCTGTTGCCCAACGCCCGCTTGCAACCGCGCCGCCGCAGGATCATTGATCGCGGCATGGATACGATTTCGCCCCTCAATATGACTCTCGACGAACTGGCCGAGGCGCTGGCGCCCTTGCTCGGCGGGCATGCTGCGTTCGACGGCTGGACGCCGCGGGCGCTGGAAATGGCGGCGGGCGAGCTTGGCGTACCGGCGGAGCGTGCGCGGATCGCTTTTCCTGGCGGCGCGACGGCGATGATCGACGCCTGGTTCGACTGGGTCGATCGCGACATGGCCGCCGCCTTTCCCCCTGAGCGGATCGCGGCGATGAAGATTCGCGACCGGATCGGCGCGCTGCTGATGCACCGTTTCACCGCGCTCAAGCCGCACAAGGAAGCGCTCCGCCGCGCGCTCGCGACCCTGGCGATGCCACAAAATGCCGCCGCCGGCGCGCGCCTCGCCTGGCGCAGCGCCGACCGCATCTGGCGCCTCGCGGGCGACACTGCCACCGACTATAATCATTATACCAAGCGCGCGATCCTGATCGGCGTCTACGGCTCCACCAGCCTGGTCTTCCTCGACGACGATAGCGACGATCTCGCCGCCACCCGCGCCTTTCTCGACCGGCGCATCGGCAATGTGATGCAGTTCGAGAAAGCAAAGGCGCGGCTGACCGGTCGCGACACGCATCGGCCCTCGCTCAGCCGCTTCCTCGGCCGTCTGCGCTATCCGGCGCGGTAGGCGGCATTCGATTGGTCGGCACCGGCCCGCTCCGTCATTGCGAGCCGTCAGGCGAAGCAATCCAGCCTGCGACGTCACAAGGTGGATTGCTTCGTCGCCTTGGCGAAGCCAAGGTTCATGCTGAGTGCCGCCGCAGGCGGCGTCGAAATGCTCCTCGCAATGACGGGGGGAAAGTTCAGGGAGACGACTCATGGCCGGTTCGGTCAACAAGGTAATATTGGTCGGCAATCTCGGGCGCGATCCCGAAGCGCGCTCGTTCGCCAACGGCGGCAAGGTGGTGAAATTCAGCGTCGCCACGTCCGAGACATGGAACGACCGGGCCAGCGGCGACCGCAAGGAAAAGACCGAGTGGCACAATGTCGTCATCTATGACGAAAAGATCGGCGAGGTGGCGGAGCGCTATCTGAAGAAGGGCTCCAAGGTCTATATCGAAGGCCAGATGCAATATCGCGAATATGACG
>JBBSLM010000324.1:0-3174 GCA_038255245.1 Sphingomonadales bacterium | reverse complement strand
GGCGGCAATCCTGGCCGGGGCGCGGGCCTGGGCCTGCCGCTCGCGCGTCAGTTCATCGAAGCGCATGGCGGCGCGATCGTGCTGAAGAGCGCGCCGGGCGAGGGGGCGGAGTTCACCGTCACCTTGCCGCGCACGGCCGGCCAGCGCGCTGCCCGCCGGGCGGCGCGGGGCGCTGCGCCGGGCGCATGAGCGAAGCCCATCTTCCCGATGCGGCCGCGACGGAAATGTTCGGCCGATCGCTCGCGCCCTTGCTTCGGTCGGGCGATATCGTGGCTCTGTTCGGGACGCTTGGCGCCGGGAAGACCAGCCTGTGCCGGGGCATTTTGCACGGTCTTGGTTTCGCCGGCGATGTGCCGAGCCCGACCTTCCCGATCGTGGTGACCTACGATCCGCCCGATGTCCGCCTGCCGGTCTGGCACGTCGATCTCTATCGGATCGAGCAGCCGGGGGAGTTTGAGGAGCTTGGCCTGGACGACGCGTTGGGCGACGCGGCGCTGCTGATCGAATGGCCGGAGCGACTGCCCTTCCTGTGGCCTGAAACGCTCCGCCTGTCGCTTGCGGCCGATCCGGGGGGCGGCCGTCGCTTGACAGCGTCGGCGCCGCCCGCTTGGGAGCGGCGATGGCCACCGCCCCCGCTCACGACCCGATGATCCCACCCGCCGAAGCCCCAGCCTTCCTCGCCGCAAATGGCTGGGACGGCGCGGAAATCCGTCCGCTGGCAGGCGATGCCAGCTTCCGCCGCTATTTCCGCGTCCATCGCGGCGACGAGACCGCCGTGCTGATGGACGCGCCGCCGGAGAAAGAGGATGTCGGGCCGTTCCTGCGGATCGCGCAGCATCTGCTCGAACGCGGCTTCGCGCCGCCGCGGCCGCTGGCGGTGAACCGGGACCTCGGCCTGCTGCTGCTGGAGGATTTCGGCGACGACCGGGTAGCGCCCTTGCTGGAGCGCGAGCCGGAGCGCGAGGATGAGGTCTACGAAGCGGCAGTCGATATTGCCGTGCGGCTTGCCGAGGAAACAGCGCCGGAGGGCGTAAAGCCCTATGATGCCGCGACCTTGCAGCGCGAGGCTGGGCTGTTCACCGAATGGTATCTGCCGGCGCTCGGGATCGAGCCCGATGTCGCGGGCTATCGCCAGGCCTGGGACGAGGCGTGGGCGGACCTGCTCGCCGAGACGTCGCGGCACCCGGTGCTGGTGCTTCGCGATTACCACGCCGACAATCTGATGGTCGTGCCAGGGCTCGGACAGCTGGGCCTGCTCGACTTCCAGGACGCCCGGGCCGGGCATCCGGCCTATGATCTGGTCTCGCTGCTGCAGGACGCGCGCCGGGACGTATCGCCGGACTTGCAGGAGCGAATGCTGGATCGGTTCATGGACGGCGCTGGGATCGCCGATCGCGAGCGCTTCCGGGCGCATTACGAAGTGCTCGGCGCGCAGCGCAACGCGAAGATCCTCGGCATCTTTACCCGGTTGTGGAAGCGCGACGGCAAGCCGGCCTATCCGGCGATGCAGCCGCGCATCTGGGCCTATGTCGAGCGCAATCTGGCGCATCCCGCGCTGGCGCCGGTGAAAGCGTGGTTCGACGCCAATGTGCCGCCTGAAGCGCGCGGCGACGCGGTGGCGCGGCTGGCGCGATGAACCGTTTTTCGAAGCCGTTGGCGTTGCGGCCGACGCTCACCGTCGATGTCCCCTCCACCGCGATGGTGATGGCGGCGGGGCTGGGCAAGCGTATGCGGCCTTTGACCGCGACCCGGCCGAAGCCGCTGGTGGAAGTCGCGGGCAAGCCGCTGATTGACCATGCGCTCGACCGGCTGGAAGCGGCGGGTGTCACCAAGGCGGTGGTCAACGTCCATTATCTTGCGGACTCGCTCGAAGCGCATCTCGCCAAGCGGGAGGGCGCGCTTCAGACTGTCATTTCCGACGAGCGCGACATGCTGCTCGAGACGGGCGGCGGGCTCGTCCGGGCGATGCCGCAGATCGACGCGGACCCGTTCCTGGCGGTCAATTCCGACAATCTGTGGGTCGAGGGTCCGATCGACAGCCTGCATCTGCTCGCGTCGCATTGGGACGACGAGAAGATGGACGCGTTGCTGCTGCTGGTGCCGCTGGCGCGCGCCTTCTGCCATGTCGGCAAAGGCGATTTCCATATGGACGCGGTGGGTCGCCTGAAGCGCCGCCGCGCGCACGGTGTCGCGCCGTTCGTCTATATCGGCATCCAGATGCTGTCGAAGCGGCTGTTCGAAGGGGAGCTGCCCGACGGCGCGTTCTCGACGAACCTGCTGTGGAACCGCGCGATCGAGAAGGGGCGGCTCTACGGCACCGTCCATCAGGGCCTGTGGTTCGATATCGGCCGCCCGGAATCGATCCGGCGGGCCGAGGAGATGCTGGCCAATCTGTAGGTGAGAAGAAGCCGCACCCAGGCCCTCCAGCAAAGGCTGAAGGGGACTCATCTCGTGCGGGCGAGTCACTATCGGACTCCCCTCCACGATTTCGTGGAGGGGTTGGGGGTGGTTCTTTCTTTTCTGCTCGTGCAACAGTTCACCGATGGACGAGCGAACAGCTTTCGCACGCCACCTGCGGCGAAACATGACGGCGGAGGAGCGGATGCTGTGGAATGCGCTCTCCCGTTTTCGTCCGCGTTTCACGACGCAACTGCGCATCGACCCTTATGTGGTCGATTTTGCTTGTCGTTCGGCGCGCTTGGTCGTGGAGATGGATGGCGGGCAGCATGCTGAAAATCGCAACGATTTGAGGCGGACGGCCGCGCTGGAGCGCGGGGGATGGCGCGTCTTGCGATTTTGGAACTTTGACATCCGCGACAATCTCGCGGGGGTCGCCGAGGCCATCGCGGCTGCCATTTCTGAACGCACACCACCGGGAGTGTCGCCGCACTTCATTGCGTCGCGAGCAGATCGCGACAGAAAGCCACGTTCAAGAAAGGAAGAACCACCCCCGGCCCCTCCACGAAATCGTGGAGGGGAGTCCTGATGGCGCTTGGCCCGAACCTGTTGACCATCCCCGCCCACCGCTCGTTCGCGGATGCGCTGGCGGCGGGGTTGATGGCGCAGCATGGCGGCGATCCGGTGGCGCTGGCGCGCGGGATCGTGCTGCTGCCGAACCAGCGCGCGGCGCGGGCAGTGCGCGATGCGTTCGTACGCGCCTCCGGTGGGGGTCTG
>JBBSLM010000323.1:0-3180 GCA_038255245.1 Sphingomonadales bacterium | reverse complement strand
TCCGCGTGCCATGACTTTATCCATTACGAGCCCCCATGACGGCGGCAACATCCGTGTCGTCGCCATCGACGGCGATCGCATCGACCTCGAAATCGTCCAGGATCATCTCTCGGACTTCTATCAATGGTTCTATTTCCGCGTGACCGGCGCGGAAGGTCGCGCCCTGACTTTGAATATCCTGAACGCCGGCGGCTCGGCCTACCCCAATGGCTGGCCGAATTACCGCGCCTGCGTCTCCTATGATCGCGAAACCTGGGAGCGGACCGACACCGATTATGCGGACGGCCAGCTCTCGATCAGCCTGACGCCCGAATCGGGCAGCGTCTGGGTCGCCTATTTCGCGCCCTATACGATGGAGCGGCACCACGATCTGGTCGCGTCGGTCGCTGCCCATGCGGGCGTCGAATATCGCTCCCTCGGGCGGACGCTCGACGGGCAGGAGATCGACTATTTCACCCTTGGCGACGGGCCGCTGCAGGTCTGGCTCTACGCCCGTCAGCACCCCGGCGAGAGCATGGCCGAATATTGGATGGAAGGCGCGCTCGACAAATTGCTCGACCCCGCCGACCCGATCGCCCGGCGGCTGAAGGAAAAGTGCACGCTGCACATCGTGCCGAACATGAACCCGGACGGCACCCGCCGGGGTCATCTGCGCACCAACGCCGCCGGCATCAACCTCAACCGCGAATGGCACGCGCCGAGCGCCGAAAAGAGCCCGGAAGTGCTGGCCGTGCTGGCCGAGATGGACCGGACCGGCGTCGATTTCGCCATGGACGTGCATGGCGACGAAGCGATCCCACACAATTTCCTGGCCGGGTTCGAAGGCATTCCCAGCATCAAGGACGCGCAGCTCGCGCTTTACCACGCCTTCAGCGAAGCTCTGGTCGCGCGCACGCCGGAATTCCAGACGCGGCACGGTTATCAGGTTGCCGCGCCGGGCAAGGCCAATTTGTCCATGTCCACCGCGCAGGTGGCGGAACGGTTCGGCGCGGTGGCGATGACGCTGGAAATGCCGTTCAAGGACAATGACGATCTGCCCGATCCGGTCCAGGGCTGGTCGCCGGAGCGCTCGGCCTTGCTCGGCCAAGCCTGCCTTGACGCGATCCATGCGATCCTGCCGGCCCTTGCGGAGTTTCGCCGCTAATGGTGCAGCTCGTTCTCATTCGCCACGGCCAGTCGGCCTGGAACCTGGAGAATCGCTTCACCGGCTGGTGGGATGTCGACCTGACCGAGCAAGGCGTGCGCGAGGCGCAGGAAGCCGGCGAATTGATGCGCGAACGCGGGCTGGACTTCGACCTGACCTTCACCAGCTTCCAGACCCGCGCGATCAAGACGCTGAACCTGGCGCTGGAGGCGATGGGGCGGCTGTGGCTGCCGACCGAGAAAAGCTGGAAGCTGAACGAACGCCATTATGGCGGCCTCACCGGCCTCGACAAGAATGAGACCCGCGCTTTGCACGGCGAGGACCAGGTGAAAATCTGGCGGCGCAGCTTCGACATCCCGCCACCCCTGCCGGAGGAAGGCTCGCCCTGGGATCTGGCGAAGGACGAACGCTATCGCGGCGTGCCGATCCCGCAGACGGAGAGTCTGAAAGACACGATCGCGCGCGTGCTGCCGTATTGGGAGGAAAGGATCGCGCCTGAACTGCGCGCGGGCAAGCGTGTGCTGATCTCCGCCCACGGCAATTCGCTCCGCGCGCTGGTGAAGCATTTGTCGGGCATTTCGGACGGCGAGATCGCGAGTCTGGAGATCCCGACCGGGCAGCCGATTGTGTACGAACTGGATGACGAGCTGGGTGAGGTTGAGCGTTATTATCTGAAGGATCGCTAGGCCCTTATTCCTCCCCTGCCTTTGCAGGGGAGGGGGACCGCGAAGCGGTGGAGGGGCCGGCGCGTAGCGCCGGTTCTTTGCTATCGGAAGCAACCCGCGCCTTCGGCGCGGCCCCTCCACCATCCTTCGGATGGTCCCCCTCCCCTCGAAATCGAGGGGAGGATTGAAGCCGCTCAAGCGCCCACCCGGCCGCTTCGGCAACCACTGCATCCTCGTCGCCCGTGAGCCGCCGCAGCACCGGCACCAAATCCGCGCGCCCGCTATTGCCCGCCGCGATGGCCGCATTGCGGACCATGCGGTTGCGGCCGATCCGCTTGATCGGGGAGCCGGCGAAGATCTGGCGGAAGCTCGCATCGTCGAGCGCCAGCAAATCGGTGAGCGCCGGCGCGACCAGTTCGGCGCGGGGCAGGAAAGCCGCGTTGGCGCGGGCGGCGTCGGCGAAGCGGTTCCAGGGGCAGACGGCCAGACAATCGTCGCAGCCGTAGATGCGGTTGCCGATCGCCTCGCGAAATTCGTGCGGGATCGGGCCTTTATGTTCGATCGTGAGGTAGGAGATGCAGCGCCGTGCATCGAGCCGGAAGGGCGCGGGAAAGGCGTTGGTCGGGCAGGCAACGAGGCAGCGGGTGCAGGAGCCGCAGCGGGTGGCGTGGCTTTCGCTCGGTTCCAGGTCCAGCGTCGTGAAGATCGCACCGAGGAACAGCCAGCTGCCATCCTCCCGGCTGACCAGATTGGTGTGCTTGCCCTGCCAGCCGAGCCCCGCCGCTTCCGCCAGCGGCTTTTCCATCACCGGGGCGGTGTCGACGAACACTTTCAGCTCGCAGCCGGCCTCCGCCACCAGCCAGCGGGCGAGGTGCTTCAGCGCCTTCTTGATCGTATCGTGATAGTCGCCGCCCTGGGCATAGACGGAGATCCGTCCCGCCTCCGGCCACGCCGCCAGCGCCAGCGGATCGTGGCCGGGGGCGTAGCTCATGCCGAGCGAGATCACGCTTTTGACGTCGGACCAGAGCGCTTTGGGGCTCGACCGCCGCGCCGCGCTCTCCTCCATCCAGATCATCTCGCCATGCGCACCGCCGGCCAGCCATTGGCTCAAGCGCGCGCCGCTCAGCGGGGCGGCGTCGGCCGACGCGACCCCGAAAGCGCAGAAACCGAGCGACCGCGCCTCTTTCTCCAAGGATTGGCGCAAGTTATGGTTGCCAGCGAGCATCACCCGCCGCTAGCACAGGTCACTGCCTGGGGGGAGGTTTCCGCTTCGTGAGTTCGAATTTTGCGATCGAGGCCAAGGGCCTGTTCAAGTCCTTCGACGGCAAGGCGGCGGTAAGCGGCATCGACATCGCCGTGCCGACCGGCACT
>JBBSLM010000322.1:0-3184 GCA_038255245.1 Sphingomonadales bacterium | reverse complement strand
GAACGGCACGATCAGGTGCGGGAGCTCGGACGCCTCGGCCCAGCGCCAGGCCCGGAATTCTGGGTGCTCGGTCTGCAGATTGACGTCCGCGTCCGTGCCGAGGAAGCGAGCGAGAAACCAGGCCTGCCGCTGTCCGCGCCACTTTTCCTTCCAGACCACGCCCACCAGTTCCTCGGGCAGATCGTAGAACAATTCCTCCGGGCAGCGGGCCAGGATCTCGACCATGTCGGGCGTGATGCCGGTCTCTTCCTCCAGTTCGCGCAACGCGCCGGCTTCGGCCTCCTCGCCGGGATCGAGCCCGCCCTGCGGCATCTGCCAGGCCTCCAGCGAATTGTCGCGCCGTTGCCCGACCCACACCATGCGGTCCGCGTTGATCAGCATGATCCCCGCGGCGGGGCGATATTGGCCGGTCCGGTCCTTCATGGCGCCACACTGGCCTCGGCCGGGGTCCCGAGCAATAGTTTCAGCATGGCCACCGCGCGCGCGATATCCGCATTCCCCGACGGCAGCGCCTTGCGCAGGCAGATGAAGCCGTGGATCGTGCCCTTCGCTTCAAGATAGACGGTGTCGACCCCGGCCTGCGCACAGGCAGCGGCATAAGCGCGGCCCTGATCGCGGATCGGATCGTGGCTCGCGGTCAGCACCAAAGTCGGGGGCAGCCCGGCCTGGGACAGCGCGAGCGGGTCGTAACGCCAGTCGGCCCCGTCCGGAGCATAGCAATCGTCGAACCATTTCATGCTGCCGCTGCTGAGTAGATAATCGTCCTTGAACAGCTTGAGACTGGGATAGGCCTGGGTCGGATGGCCGGCCGGATAGATCGGCCATTGCGCCAGCACCGGCACCGCCGCGGGCGCGTCCCGCAGCGACAGCGACACGACGATCGTGAAATTGCCGCCGGCGCTGTCGCCGAACGGGACCAGCCCGGTAACCTTGCGTCCGAGTGCCTCCGGGCTTCCCGCCAGCCAGCGCGTCGCGGCGATCGCATCCTCGACGCCGGCGGGGAAGGGATGCTCGGGCGCCAGGCGATAATCCACCGCCACCACCGGCAAATCCATCAGCCGCGCGATCTCGGCACAGAAGGGCTCGTGCGTGTCCAGATCGCCCAGCACGAAGCCGCCGCCATGATAGAAGACCATCAGCGGCCCCGGCCCGCGCTCCGCCCGTGCGTCGTAAAGCCGCAGTGGGATCGCTCCCGCTGGCCCCGGTGCCTCCAGGTCGCTGATCACCGCCAGTTCGCCCACCGGCGCATCGGCGACGTGCCGCGATTTGTGCAGCATCGCGCGCGCCTCGGCGATCGGCAGTTCATAGGCCTTCTGGCCGGGCAGCGCGTTGACGTAATCGAGGAAGGCCCGGACCTCGGGACGCAGAGCGGTTTGGGACATCGGGCTCCATGGGGGCTGGAAACTGAAGGACGAGCGCCGCACCTAGGGGGCGTGATCGCAATCGTCCATCATCCGGATTATGTCCTGCCGGCGGCTTATGCGGCCAATCCCAAGGCCAACAAGAATGCGCTGATTCGTGATTCGCTCTTGGAAAGCGGCGCCGCGCTCGACTGGATCACGCCAGAGCCGATGCCGCTCGACTGGCTGCGGCACGTGCATTGCCCGGACTATACTGCGGAAGTGGTGGAAGCGCGGGTGCCGCCGGCGAAGGAGCGGCGGATCGGCTTCCCGGTGACCTTGCCGGTGGCGTGGCGGTCGCAATTGGTGCCGGGCGGGACCTATCGCGCCGCGCTGGAGGCCAAGGCGCGCGGTTTCGCGGCCAATACCGGCGGCGGCAGCCATCACGCCCTCTACGACAGCGGCGCGGGCTATTGCGTGTTCAACGATCTGGCGCTCGCGGCCGTGCGGCTGGTGGGGGAAGGGCGGGCGGCGCGCGTGCTGATCGTCGATTGCGACGTGCACCAGGGCGACGGCACGGCCGCGCTGACCGCGGGGCGGTCGGAGATTGCGACCTATTCCATCCATGGGGAGAAGAATTTCCCGGCCCGCAAGGCGCGATCGACGCTGGACGTGCCGCTCGCGGATGGAACGGGCGACGCGGAGTATCTGGCGACGCTGGAAGCAACGTTGTTGCCGATGGTCGAGGATTTCGCGCCCGACCTCATCCTTTATCAGGCCGGCGTCGATCCGCTCGCGGACGACCGGCTCGGCCGGCTGGCGCTCAGTCAGGACGGGATCGACGCGCGCGACTGCTTCATCGGGGCGCTCGCCCGCGACCGCGCCATTCCGCTCGCCAGCACGCCGGGCGGCGGATATGGCCCCGACCTTGCCGAGATCGCCAGCCGCCACGTCCGCTGTATCCTCACTTTGGCGTCCGTCATCGGCCAATCCGGTTGCGATAGCGGCTCAAAGGTCTAGGTTAAGCGTTCTTCTTCCGCGCTTGGGGCCTGAGGCGCGGATCCGACTTTAGGACCGTTACGTTCATGGCGACCGCCACCCACTTGCTCACCCCCGAAGAAGCCAATGCCGATATTGTCCCGGAAGCGGTCGTGGTCCGCTTCGCCGGCGACAGCGGCGACGGCATGCAGCTGACCGGCGGGCAGTTCACGCTCTCCACCGCTCTGGCCGGCAACGACCTCGCCACTTTCCCGGATTTCCCGGCCGAGATCCGCGCGCCGCAGGGCACGACGTTCGGGGTCTCCGCCTTCCAGATCAATTTCGGCTCCGCCGCGATCGAGACGGCGGGCGACGCGCCGGACGTGCTGGTGGCGATGAACCCGGCGGCGCTGAAGGTGAATGTCGCCGACCTGAAGCCCGGCGGGCTGATCATCGTCGACGAAGGCGAGTTCGGCGCGCGCAACCTCGCCAAGGCGGGCTACGAGACCAATCCGCTCGAGGATGACTCCTTAGGCAAATGGCAGGTGGTGCCGTTCAACATCTCGCAGCTGACGCTGGAGAGCGTGAAGCCGTTCGGCTTGGGCAATAAGGAGGCTCTGCGCTGCAAGAATATGTGGACGCTCGGGCTGGCGCTGTGGATGTTCGACCGCGACCGCGCGCCGATCGAAAATTGGCTCAGGACCAAATTCGCCAAGGCGCCGGAGCTGGCCGAGGCGAACATCGCGGCGCTGAACGCCGGCCACGCGTTCGGCGAGACGGTGGAGATCGGCCAGCCGCTGAAGCAGCATCATCTCGATCCCGCCCCGGCCGCGCCGGGCCTCTATCGCACCGTCACGGGGGCGGAG
>JBBSLM010000321.1:0-3208 GCA_038255245.1 Sphingomonadales bacterium | reverse complement strand
GCGGCGCCAGCCCCGCGCTTCAAGCTGGGCGGCGAGCTTGCCCGCGCTCCCTTCGGTCTTCACCGCGATGCCGGCCTGCTGGAGCAGGGCGCTCAGATGATAGGCGCAGCCGTTGCTGGGATAAGGCTTCCAATTCTTCGCGGCGGTGAGCCGGGCCGCTTTCAGGCCCGCGACCGCGCTGCCTTGCAGGATCAGTGCGGCGACCCGGCCGGCGTCTGGCGAAAGGGATTGGGTGGGGGCTGGAGCCGGGACCGGTGCGGCGAACAGCGGCTTCGGCCGGGCGGGCACGGCGGCGGCCGCCGACGACGACTCGCCGCCGGTAACCAGCGACGCTTCGAGCGCGACGATCCGGTCGACGAAGTCCTGCCAGGTCTTGCCGACTTTGCCTTTGTCGAGCAGCAAAGCCGGGCAGGCCTTGCCGGACCAGTGCAGGTGCGGCTTCACGGCGCTGGCCGGGTCGAGGCCCATGTCGAAGCACAGGCAGGCGATCAGTTTCACCGCGCGATCGAACGCCTGCGGCTGATCGATGCCGGCATGCATGCAGATTTCGATGCCGATGCTGGTGGCATTGCCTTCCCGGCTGCCGGCATGGAAGCCGACCTCGTTCAGCGGCAGGTGGCGGACGACCGAATCGTCGTCGACGGTGTAATGCCAGGACACCCAGCTCTTCTTGCCATTGTGGACGTAATAGCCGGTATTCTTCACGAACCGTCCGTGCGCCTCGGCATCGGCGCCCCTGGCGGGGTTCGACGTGTTGTGGATGGTGATGAATTTCGGGCTGAGCGGGCTGCCGGGGCGATTGGGCCGCCCCTCCGCAATTTGATCGATTTTCAGGTTCAGCGCAGCGCCCAATTGTCCCCTCAGCATGACGGCCTCCCCTTGTTCGCAGGGACGGGACGGCAAGGCCGTGAGGCGGGTGGAAAAGGCATGTTATCGCTCCTTCGGTTTCAAATGGAGCGCCTCATTTATCCCATTTGGTTGACTGTAGGAAAATGGTTTGTTGCAACGGGCGGGGTGGGGCCTTGCCTGCGGGGGGAGAGCGCATAGAGTGGCGGAAGGCGTGGCGGCGACGGAGGGACCGGGATGGCGTGGGAGCGGCTTTACAAAATGGCCTTTGCGGCCGTTTATCCGGCCTATGTCGCCAAGGCGGAGAAAAAGGGGCGGACGCAGGCGGAAGTGGACGAGATCATCCGCTGGCTGACCGGTTACGACCCGTCGGCGCTGGCGGCGCGGCTGGCGGACAAGACCGACTTCCGGACCTTCATCGAGCAGGCGCCGCGGCCCCATCCGGCGCGCACGCAGATCACCGGCATGATCTGCGGTTACCGAGTCGAGGAGATCGAGGAGCCGCTGCAGCGCGAGATACGCTATCTCGACAAGCTGATCGACGAGCTCGCCAAGGGGAAGAAGATGGAGAAGATCCTTCGCACTTGAGGATGATGGGGACTCCAGTCGCTTTTCGGGGCGAGCGAAGTTGAGTAGCGAAAGTCGGCATGTATATTCGGCTATTATGAGCGACCGGCAATAGGAGTCGATTTGACTCGCATTCTCTTGTCGTCTTCTTATTCTGCCACGGCCGGCAAGGTGCGAGTCCGGCTCAGCAAGTGGGAGGGGGACATGTCCGTCAAAGATTTCACCGAGATGGAAGCCGTTGAAAGCGTTCGATTGATTGCCTTCGACCGGGCACAGATCGTGGGCGGCTTCGCCGGCCAATATTTCCTGATCGTCAGCGGCCAGGCGCCCTGTTCCAACATGCAGGTCGAGCTTGCGCCGCGCATCTATATAACTTGCCCGGACTATTGGGCGATCGAAGTCGTCGGGTCGCTTCCCGGCGCGATCTGCCTGGAGGCGTTGAGCCCGTTCACGCGTTTCATCGAGCTCGACGGCATTACGGGATCGAAGGGCATCGAGGTCATCGGCCATAACCGCGTTCAGCGGTTCAAAGTGTCCGGCGGCTGCGACGCCGACGGCGAAACCGGCCTGCAGCTCGCGGCGAAAAGCATCCCATGCCCGTTCCGCGACGGCGGGGCGCGCGACTGGAAAGCGTGGCTGGACACGATGCCTGGGCCGGACGGGAACAGCCTGATCGTGACCGCCGTGGTGGAAACCGAACCCGGCTATACCGGCAAGATCAGCTTCACTTATATGGATCGTGCCTGGCCGCCCAACCAGCATGCCGAGCTCAATCTGATCGAATCGGCGGGGGCTCCGGGCGGGTGCCACGAAATCCGCGAGACACTCGAGACGAACCAGCAGCAATTCAACTCGGTGGTGATCCACTGTCATGGCGAAGAGCTCGTGACGATCACGCCGGTGCCGGTCGTGTCGTAGCGACGCGCCCAGGAGATCGAGGAGCCGCCGCAGCGCGCGATGCACAATCTCGACAGATTGATCGACGCGATCGCCAAGGGCAAGGCGATGGAGAAGATCCTGCGGACGGCGTGAGCGGGCCGTCACGCGAGTGAAGTGCCGGGTCCGATCATGCTCCCAGCATGATCTAAAGGATGCGGGGCATCCTTTACCCGCACTCGTGACGTTCCCGGATCGCGTCCGGGACAGGCTGGTCGGGTTCGGCGGAGCCGACCCGTCGGCCGGCCTTGCCCGACTCCGTGAATAAGGCAGCGCCCTATTCACCGGGCGGGCGGCGGCTAAGGTCCGGAAAGTCCGGGGGTCTCGCGCGCGCACGCGAGGGGCGTCAGTCACCCGGCTGCCTCATCTCCTCGCCATCACCCGGCAGTTCATCGTCGTCGCCCGGCTCCGGCGGCAAATCCCGCAAATTGTCGAGACACAGATCGAAGGCGCCAGCGGTGTCGGCGACGCTATCGATCGGGTCGCCATACGGATCGCGCAGGTCGAGCGCGGCGGCGGGGCGGCCGAAGCGGACAGGGTCCATGCGCGAGAGCAGGAAGAAGAGCGCCTTCTCGCTCGGGCGGGTGCGGCGATAGACGATCTCGCCATCGCGCCAGACCGTTTCAATCATGCCGTTGAGGCCATATTCGTAGAGCTTCGCGGCGGCCGGGCGCACGGCGAGGCGCAGGGCCCCATCCCAGGCCAGGCAGAATTGCTCCGCATCCTCGCGCAGCGCCAGCCGGTTGGCCGACCGCACGCTCATCCCCGCCGCGGCCGCGGCCTTGGTGACGAGGCCGGTTTCGGCGAGCGTCTGGATGAACAGGCGCTGCTTCTCCGCCGTCCAGCCGTCGCGACGCGG
>JBBSLM010000320.1:0-3212 GCA_038255245.1 Sphingomonadales bacterium | reverse complement strand
CGCGAAGCCGCGATGGGCGAGATATTGCGCGAACCAGTCGAAGCCCCATTCGTCGCGCGCATCCGGCCCGCCATGCGGCATGACGATCGCGGGCAGGCCGCGCGCGTCGCTCGCGCCGGGTGGCAGGGTCAGATAGCCGGGAATCATCGTTCCGTCCGCTGCGGGAAAGCGGATCGGTCGCATCTCCGCCAGCGGCACATTCTCAAGCTGCGGCCGCGCCAGCATGATTTCGGCCAGATTCTGCGCGCGCTTGTCGTACGTGAAATAGCGGCCGGGGTCCCGGTCGCTGCCCGCCCAGATCAGCAGGATATTCTCATCGTCCGAGGCGCCGACGAAACGGATCAGCGGAAGATTGGGGATGTTGCGCGAGATGTTCGCCGCCAGCTGCCGCATGCCGGGGTCGAAATAGACCGCCTGCCGCGTGTCCTCCGCATAGGTCGCGCCGATCACCCGGCCATGCCGGCCGATGCGCAGGAGACCGTCGACATCGGCGGTGTCGCTGGACACCAGCAATTCCTTGCGCAACGATCCGTCCAGCGCGACGCGATACAGCGCCAGGCGGCCGTTCAATTTCTCCAGCGCATAGGCAACGTTGAGCGCGCCATCGACGGCGAGCGGCTGCATGCCCTCGCGAGTCGCGCTATTGTACAGGCTGAACGGGCGCCAATCCCCGCTCTCGCTCGGCCGGTAGCGATATTCGATCTCGCCGGTCCGCATCCAGGTCTCGCCGGCGAACTTGACCGCCGAATAGAGGCGGACCCGGCCTTGCCCGTCGGCGAAATAGCGCGTCGCGCGAGCGATCGGTTGCTCGACTAGGCTCGAACGCCCGGTCCGCGTGTCCATCCGCAAAACGCCGAGACCGGCTTGCTGGCGGCCGACGACACCGGTCACGCCGCTCATCAGCACCACGCCGTCATTGCCCGGCAGCCAGCTCACCAGGCCATGCACGTCCCGTACCCGCATCACCCCCGAGCCGTCGGCGTTGAGCGCGGCAAAGCCGCTCCCGCCCGCGACATCGTTCTGTACCCGGCGCAGCGCGAACAGCTCGCACAGCAGGCGCTCGCTGGCCACCCAGATACAGGCGCTGAAGCGCTGGCTGACGCCATCGACGGCCGTCACCGGGGCGGACTGGCCACTGGCCAGATCCACCGTGAACAGCCGCGCGCCCTGGCCGGCCGGAAAGGGCGCGACGTAAGCGATGCGGCGGCCGTCGGGCGACAGGCTGATGCTCTCGATGCTTTCCCGCGCGCCGAACGCCTCGGCCGGGTCGAGTGCCTGGGCGGGCGCTGGCGGCGCGGCAAGACAGCCCAGCCAGGCTGCCAAGGCGAGCCGTGTCGTGCCCCTCTTGATCATCCCCCCCGCAGCCCTCAGCGAATGCCGAGCGAGGCGCGCAGGAATTCGTCGGCCCGGCGCAGCATCGTCGCGCGTGCGTTTGAATCGTCGATCTGGTGGTCGAGGCCGGGGAAAACGACCAGTTCCGACCTCCCCCCGGCCCCGCGTAGCCGTTCGTCCATCACCCGCGACTGGCGGACGCCGACATTGCGGTCATTGTCGCCGTGGAACATTAGCACCGGCGCACGGATCGCGGACGCATTCTGGGCGGGGGAGCCTTGCTGGATGTGGGGGCCTTCGCCGAAGAAGTCGCGTACATTGGCGGCGTTGGCGAAATTCTGCCACTCGTTCCGGGCGATGGCGAGATCGGTCACGGGCGCGATCGCGATGACGGCCTTGTAGAGGTTGGGGTCGATCACGCCTGCCTGCAGCGCGGCATAGCCGCCATAGGACCAGCCGAGGACCGCCAGCTTCGCCGGATCGGCAATGCCTTCCGACACCAGCCAGCGGCCGGCATCGCTGACGTCGCCGATCGCGGTGCGCCAGGAGCGGAAGCCATTGTCCATGAACCACGCATCGCCATAGCCGGCCGAACCGCGGAAATTGGGCTGCAGCACGGCATAGCCGCGATGCGCGAAATATTGCGCGAGCCAGTCGAAGCCCCATTCGTCGCGGGCGCCGGGACCGCCATGCGGCATGACGATGGCGGGCAGGCCGCGCGCCGTCTCGACGCCCGGCGGCAATGTCAGATAGCCCGGTATCTGCGTGCCGTCGCCGGCGCGGTAATTGATCGGCCGGACGTTGGAGAGCTGGACATTCTCCAGCTGCGGCCGCGCCAGCATGAGCTCGGTCAGGTTACGCGCCGCCTTATCGTAAATGAAATAGCGGCCCGGATCATTGTCGCTGCCCGCCAGAATCAGCAGGCGGCCTTCATCCTCCGAGGCATCGACGAAATTGACCAGCGGCAGATTTGGCTGGGCACGGCGGAACATCGCGGCGATACGCTGCAGCTCGGGGTCGAAATAGACCGCCTCGCGCCGCTCATTGGCGTAACTCGCGCCGACGACGCGGTTGCCGCGGCCGATGCGCAGCAAGCCATCAACATCGACATTTTCGTTCTGGACGACGACTTCCTGCCGGCCCGAGCCGTCGAGCGACAGGCGATACAGCGCGTCGCGGCCATTGGCGCCGCGCTGGAAAACGTAAGCGACGTTCAGCGCGGGATCGACCGCCGCGGGCCGGATGCCGGTCCGCGTGAGCGTGTCATAGCGGCCGAGCGGCGCCCAGTCGCCGCCATTGGCCGGCCGGTACTGAGTTTCGATGACCGGCGAATCCAGCCCGGTCGCGCCGCGCGCGCCACGGGTAAAGCGGAGCCGAACCTGCCCTCGCCCGTCGGTAACATAATGCACATTGCTGGTGTGCGGCTGCTCGACGATCGTGTTGCGCAGGTCGTTGGTGTTGACCCGCACGACCCCGAGCCCCTCGCGCGTGCGGTTGAGCCGGGTCGGCGTGGTGTCGCCGCGTTCTGGAATGAAGGTCTGCGTCATCAGCACATGGTCCTGCGACCCCGGCAGGAAATCGATGACGCTGCCACTGTAGAGTCGTGCGTACATCTGGTCGATCCGGTCCTGCTCGCCGAGCACCTTCACGCCGCCCCCGTCGGCATTCACGGCCACCACGCGCGAGACCGACACCAGATTGCTGCCCAGTTGCGACATGCCGTAAAGTTCGCAGACGAGCCGCTGGTTCGAGACGAAATCGCACGCGCTGATCTGCTGGCTGGTGCCGCTGTGGATGACCGCCCGGCTGGGCTGCCCGCCATCGACGGGTGCCAGATAGAGCGCGCTGCCCTGCCCCGTCGTCGGCGCGACATAGGCGAT
>JBBSLM010000319.1:0-3215 GCA_038255245.1 Sphingomonadales bacterium | reverse complement strand
GGCGATCGCCATCCTCTATTTCGCGATCATCGCGCGCGTGCTGATCCGCATGCTGCGGGTCGAGGACCAGTTCACCATCCTCGCCGCCGGCGGGCTGGCCGTGCAGATCGGCCTGCAGGCGGTGATCAACATGGCGGTGAATGTGCATCTGCTGCCGTCCAAGGGCATGACCTTGCCTTTCATTTCCTATGGCGGCTCGTCGCTGATCGCCTTGTCGATCGGCTTTGGCCTGTTGCTCGCCTTCACCCGGCGCAACCCGTTCAAGGACCGCTCCCCCTACGTGGTGCGTTGGAAAGCCGACACATGAGCAATCGTCCTCCCCGCCACTTCGTCCTCGCCGCCGGCGGCACCGGCGGCCACATGATTCCGGCGCACGCGCTGGCGGGCGAGCTGATGAGCCGTGGCCATCACGTCGCTTTGATCACCGACGAGCGCGGGTCGCGCATCCCGGGACTGTTCGACCGCGTGCCGGTGCACGTCCTCCCTGCCGGGCGGATGAGCAAGAATCCGATCAAGGCGTTCAAGGCGTTCCGCGCGATCATGACCGGGCGGGCGATGGCGATGCGGCTGTACGAGACGGTCGAGCCGTCGGCGGTGATCGGCTTCGGCGGCTATCCGGCGCTTCCGGCTTTGCTGGCGGCGCGCAGAATGGGCATCCCGACCGCGATACACGAGCAGAATGCGGTGCTCGGCCGCGTCAACCGGCTGATGGCCGGCAAGGTCGACGCGGTCGCGACCGCTTATGAGCAGGTCGACCGGCTCCCGTCGCGCGCCCGCGACAAGGTGGAGCTGGTCGGCAATCCGGTGCGCGAGGAAGTTCTGGCCCTGCGCGCCGAGCCTTATCCGCCACTCAGCGACGACGGCATTTTCCGCCTGCTCGTCACCGGCGGCAGCCAGGGCGCGTCGATCCTGGGCGAAGTGGTGCCCGAAGCGCTTGCGCTCCTGCCCGAACATTTCCGCCGCCGCCTGCAGGTGACGCAGCAATGCCGGGAGGAGGATATCGAGGATGTCCGCGCCCGCTATGCCAAGGCCGAAATTCCGGCCGACCTCGCCACCTATATGGAGGACCTTCCGGCCCGCCTGGCCTGGTCGCACCTCGTCATCGCCCGCGCCGGCGCCTCGACCATCGCCGAGCTGACCGCCGCCGGCCGGCCCGCCATCCTGGTGCCGCTGCCGGGCGCGACCGACGATCACCAGACCGCCAATGCGCGCGAGATGGCCAGGTCCGGCGGGGCCCGCGTGATCCCGCAATCGCGCTTCAATCCGGTCGAGCTGGGCAAGCAGATGCAGAAGCTCGGCCTCGCCCCGCAGGCGCTCGCCAACGCCGCCGCCCGCGCCGCCTCGGTTGGCCACCCGCTCGCCACCCAGAAATTGGCCGATCTGGTCGAGCGGATCGGCGACGATGGTTCGGAAGTGATCCCGATCCAGCAAGATGTGCGCGCGAAGATCCGCCGGCCGATCGTCAACGGACTGCCCGCATGATCGCGCTCCTGTCATGATCGCTCTTCGCCACGCCAAGGCGGACCGGCTCGCGACCGAGATCGGGATCATCCACTTCGTGGGGATCGGCGGCATCGGCATGTCCGGCATCGCCGAGGTGATGCACATTCTGGGCTATCAGGTGCAGGGGTCGGACGTCGCGGCGGGTTACCGCATCGACGCGCTCAGGAAGCTCGGCATCAAGGTGATAATCGGCCACGATGCCAGCAACGTCGATGACGTCGCGGTGGTGGTGATCTCGACCGCGGTGAAGCGCGACAATCCCGAGGTCGAGGCCGCCTATGAGCGCCGCGTGCCGGTGGTGCGCCGTGCCGAGATGCTGGCCGAATTGATGCGGCTGAAGCGCACCGTCGCGGTCGCGGGCACGCACGGCAAGACCACCACCACCTCGATGATCGCGGCCCTGCTCGATGCGGGCGGGATCGATCCGACCGTCATCAACGGCGGGATCATCAATGCCTATGGCTCCAACGCCCGGCTCGGCTCATCCGAATGGATGGTGGTCGAGGCCGACGAGAGCGACGGCTCCTTCCTGCGCCTCGATGGTACGATCGCGGTGGTGACCAATATCGATCCCGAGCATCTCGATCATTATGGCGGCTTCGAGCAGGTGAAGGATGCCTATGTCGAGTTCGTCGAGAATGTGCCTTTCTATGGCGCGGCCTTGCTCTGCGTCGATCATCCCGAGGTGCAGTCGATCATCCCGCGCCTGCGCGACCGCCGCATCGTCACTTATGGTTTCGCGGCGCAGGCCGACGTGCGCGGCGACAATGTCGAGCCCTATCCTGGCGGCAACCGCTTCGACGTGTCGGTGCGCGACCGGCATGGCGAAATGCGGGTGATCGAGGGCGTCACGCTGCCCATGCCCGGCCGGCACAATGTCCAGAACGCGCTGGCCGCGATCGGCGTGGCGCTGGAAATGGGCATTCCGGACGATGTCGTGATCCGCGGCTTCGAGCATTTCGGCGGGGTGAAGCGCCGCTTCACCAAGGTCGGCGAAATCGACGGGGCGACGATCATCGATGATTACGGCCACCATCCTGTCGAGATCAAAGCCGTATTGTCGGCGGCCCGCGAGGGTGCGGAAGGCCGTGTCATCGCCCTCGTACAGCCGCACCGCTACACCCGTCTGCATGCGTTGATGGATGAATTCCAGGGCGCCTTCAACGACGCCGACGTGGTGCTGGTCGCGCCGGTCTACACCGCCGGCGAGCAACTGATCGAGGGTGCCGACAGCGCGGCGTTGGTCGAAGGGCTGAAGGAGCGCGGCCACCGGGCCGCGCAGGTCGTGGGCTCGATCGAAGAAGCCTGTGTCGCGCTGCGCGACCTCGCCGCACCGGGCGACATGATCATCTGCCTCGGCGCCGGCGACATCACCAAATGGGCGGCCGGCCTGGCCGACGGCATCTGTGCCGCGCGGGCGAACCGATGAAGCCCGGTCCTCGTACCTTCTATTGTCACCCCCGCGGAAGCGGGGGTCCAGGAACCGCCCATGCGGGGCGGTGCCAAAGCTGGGTTCCCGCTTTCGCGGGAATGACAAGCAGGGATCCATCATGACCGTCGCCACGCTCCCTCGCGTGCGCGGCAAGCTGACGGCGAATGCGCCGCTGGCGCCGCTCGTCTGGTTCAAGGCGGGCGGGGCGGCCGAGTGGCTGTTCGAACCGGCCGATGTCGAGGACCTGTCCGATTTCCTTGCCGATCTCGATCCCGCCGTG
>JBBSLM010000318.1:0-3228 GCA_038255245.1 Sphingomonadales bacterium | reverse complement strand
GGCGCGGACGCTGTGGCGCAGTGTGGAGCGTGGCGGTCGGTGCCGGGGGCGCCGCATAGTCACAGGCTTTCGAGGTAGGCGAGGAGGGTGTCGGGTGGCCGGTAGCGGCCTGGGCGGGTGCCGATCGGGGCGGTCCGGGCGATGGCCTTCTCCTTGAGGGTGAGGTCGGCGTGGAGGTAGACGCCGTAGGTCGTCCGGACGTCTTCGTGGCCGAGGATGAGAGCGATGGTGGCGGGGTCGATCCCGCTGCGGAGAAGGTTCATCGCACAGCTGTGCCGCAGGGTGTGCGGTGTCACGCTCTTGGTCTGAAGTGAGGGGCAGGTCTTGGCGGCGGTGACGATGTGCCGTTCGACGAGGCGACGGACGGCGTCACGGCTGAGACGGCGGCCGGCTGGTCCGGGGAACAGCGGCTCGTCGGGCTGACCGTTGCGTTCGGTGAGCCAGTCGACGATGATCGCTCGCGCATCGCGTCGCAGGGGCGTGACTCGTTCCTTGCGGCCCTTGCCTTGGCAGCGGACGTGGGCGCCGGTGCCGAGCCGGACGTCGCTGCAGGTGAGCCCGGTGAGCTCGCTCACCCGCATCCCGGTCTCCAGGGCGACGACGAAAATGGCGTGGTCGCGGCGACCGATGCGGCTGGTTCGGTCGGAGGCGTCGAGCAGGGCGCGCATCTCGTTGTCGTCGAGGTAGGTGACGATGGCCTTGGCGGTCCGCTTGGCGGGGATGGCGAGCACCCGTTGGATGGAGGCCGCGTGTTCGGGGTGGCGGTAGGCGGCGTGGTTGAACAGGGCCCGGATGGCGGTGAGGCGGGCGTTGCGGGTCCGAACGCTGACGCCTCGTTCGTGCTCGAGGTGGTTGAGGAAGTCGCCGACGAACGGCGCGTCGATGTCGTCGAGGGTGAGGCTGCTCGGCGTCTTGCCGGTGCGGGCCTGGGCGTAGCGGAGAACCTGGCACCACGTGTCCCTGTAGGCGGCGATGGTGTTCGGGCTGGCCTGTTGTTGGGCAGCGAGACGGTCGGTGAAGAACGACTCGAGCAGCGGAGCGATCGTGCTCACCGCCGGTCGTCCTGCATAGCGTCGAGTCGCTCTGCGATGAGCTCGACCAGCTCGGGAACGGCGGACAGATACCAGTACGTGGTCGCCGGATCGATGTGACCGAGGTAGGTCGAGAGCAGCGGCAGGCGCTGGTGGACATCGAGTCCTTGTCGATGCCAACCGATCAGGCAGCGCACGGCAAAGGTGTGCCTGAGATCGTGCGCCCGGGCTGGGCGGCGGCCCGGCGGTGTGGTGATCGAGGCGGCTCGGACGAGCGTCGGGAAGACGGTGCTGATGTTGTCGCGCAGCAGCCGCGTCCCGATGCTGGAGGTGAAGAAGCTCGGCGACTTCGCCGCACGTCGATGGTGGTCTCGCCGGCCGGCGTAACCCCGAAGCGCGTCGATGGTGGTGGCGTGAACAGGCACCTGTCGTGACTTGCCAAACTTGGTGTCACGGATCGTCACGACGCCGTCGTCGAGGTCGACGTCGGCCTGGTCGAGGCGGACGGTCTCGCCGACCCGCATGCCGGTCACGGCGAGGAGGCCGATGAGCGTCTGGTAGGTGTCGGCCCGGTGCGGGTGGACAAGCCGGCCCGCCTCCTCGATGACGCGTGCGATCTCGTCGTCGGTGTAGATGTGCGGCACGATCCGATGCTTCGCCTCGGGCAGCAGTCCAACGGGCGGGATCTCCGTCGCCGGGTCCAACGCGATCAGGTAGCGAGCGAAACTTCTGATGATGGTGAGGCGACCGGCTCGCCAAGCCGTGTTGGCAGTGCCGTGCCCAGTGGCCCACGCCACCGCGTCGGCGCTGGTCAGGTGCTCGGCCCCGACCGCGTCGAGATGGGCGGCGAACCGGTGCAGGAGGCGTCCGTCCTGGTCAAGCTTGTAGCCCATGGCCCGCCGGGTGCTCAGGTAGTCGACGACAGCGGCCGAGAAGTCCGTCACTGGAAGCTCCCGGGCCAGGGCAGCGCCAGGGCACGCAACGCGTCGTGGTCGACCTTGGCGTAGATGGCGGTCGTCAACACGCGTCGGTGACGCAGGACCTGGCCGACGTCAGTCAGCGAGGCGCCCGAGCGAAGCATCTGGGTGGCCGCAGTGTGGCGGAGCCGGTGCGCGCCGAAGCTGCCCAGCCCAACCCGCTCGCCAGCCGTCCGAACGATCTCACTCACGCCCTCGGGCGCCAGGCCTCGCAGCGGGGCCGGCATTCGCAGGAACACCGCACGGTCAGGGCGGCGAGGCCGGTCGTGTTCCAGGTAGGCGCTGACTGCGTCGCCGACATCGACGGGTAGCGGTAGGCGTTCCTCGGTGCCGCCCTTGCCCCGGACCACGAGCTCGCCGACGCGCCAGTCGATGTCGTCGAGCCGGAGACCGGCTACTTCGGCGGCCCGCAGCCCGAGACGGACCAGCAGGAGCATGACCGCGAAGTCACGTCGTCCCTTCGGGGTGTCCCGGTCACAAGAGCCGAGCAGCGCCGTCACCTCGCCAGGGGCGAGTCCGCGTGGAAGGCCAGCCACGCTCCAGCGGGCCGCCGAAGGGACAGCGTGGGCGAGCGGCTTGTCCGTCAGCCCCTCCACCAACGCGAACCGCAGGAACGAGCGCAAGCTCGTTGCCGACCTCTCCAGCCCCCGGGCACTCGTCTGCCGGGCCTGAAGGGTCATGAACCTGCTGACATCAGCAGCTGTCCAGGTGTCGACCTCGCAGCCGGCCTCGGCGATGAACACACGCAGCGGCCGCTCGTAGTTCTCGACCGTGTCGAGCATGAGGCCTCGCTCGTCGAGAACAAACCGGCGATACCTCCCGATGAGCACATCGACGTCGGACTTCGGGTCGATCGACTCAGTGAGAGGGAGCTCGCCAAGCTCGCGCAACAACGAGATGAGCCACCCGAACGACCGGATCGTCGGCCTCGACCCATGCCCGAGGCGACGTAGCGACAGGCAGAACCGCTCGAGCACCTCGCTGCTCAGATCCGCCACGCCGAGCCGGCGCTCGGCCAGGAACCGGCTCAGCTTGGCGACCAGCCGCCGATGCTGACGTGCCGTCTCGTCCGCGTAGCCCAGCTCGCTCAACCGGGCTTCTATCGCCGACACCCATGGCGCCAACGGTCCTTCGATCAACATCGCTCCTCCTCCAGATACGGAAGGAAGAAGCGTGAACGACCCAGACGGCCGCGACTATGCGGACAACACCATCACCGC
>JBBSLM010000317.1:0-3238 GCA_038255245.1 Sphingomonadales bacterium | reverse complement strand
GCCGGGCTCGCCATCGGCCTCGCCGCCTGCCTGATGCTGCTCGTTTATGTTCAATATGAGCGAAGCTACGACAATTGGCTCCCCAATGCCGAAAATGTCTACCAGCTGCAGAGCGAATTTTCCGACCCGGGCACCGGCGCGGTCACCAACGTGCAGATGTCGTCCTATGTCTCAGGCGAGACGCTGAAGAAGGATTTTCCGCAGATCGAGCGCAAGGTGTACGCGCTCGCGGCCCAGCCGGTCGTGATCCACAATGGCGAGGCGCTGCCGACCGAGGACGTCGTCCTAACGGATGGCAATCTGTTCGAGATCCTGCAGGTGCCCTTCATTGCCGGCGATCCCGCCTCCGCGCTCGCGAGCGCCGGCTCGGTCGTGCTCAGTGAGAGCGAGGCGCAGAAATATTTCGGCGAAACCAACGTGGTCGGCCGCACGCTGACCCTGATCAACCGTGGCGTCACCACCGATTTTCGCATCACCGGCGTGATGCAGAATATGCCGCGCAACTCGCACCAGCGCTTCGCCATGGTCGCGCGGATCGATTTGGCCGCTTATTTCACCCAGGATTTGGAGGATTTCACCACCCAATGGGGCTGGAACAGCGGCTGGAACTATATTCAGCTGCGCGAGGGCACCGACCCGGCGTCGATCCATGAAGCCATGCCCGGCTGGGAAGACCGCAACATCCCCGACCAGGAATTTGGCGGCCGGATGCTGAACCAGGGTGACTTCGCCGAATGGCGGCTGGTGAATGTCCAGGATGTCCATCTCGGCATCGCCCAATCGGGCGCGGCCGCGCCGGGCAATGATATGCGCACCATCTACACCTTCGCGATCATCGCTTTCCTGATCCTCGGCATGGCCTGCGTGAACTTCACCAACCTGGCCACCGCGCGCGCCTCGTCCCGCGCCCGCGAAGTCGCTTTGCGCAAGGTATTGGGGGCGAGCCGCCGCCAGCTGATGACGCAATTCCTGCTGGAATCCGTAGTGGTGGCGGGCGTGGCGATGCTGCTGGCGCTCGCGCTGGTCGAATTGCTGCTGCCGGCGCTGGGCAACTTTCTCGATGCCGATCTCGCCATGACCTATTTCGGCGAGAACGGCATGTTCTTGCCGATCCTGCTGCTGACATTGCTGGTCGGCGCGGCAGGGGGAATCTACCCGGCTTTCTATCTGTCCCGCTTCCAGCCGGCGCAGGTGCTCAAAGCCAACAAATCGACCTCGGAAGCGGCCGGCTCCGGCCTGCTGCGCAGCGCCCTGGTCGTGGCGCAGTTCGCGGTTTCGATCGGCCTGATCATCTGCACCGCGGTCGTCTACGCCCAGACCGTTTACGCGCGCACCGCCGACCCGGGCTACAACCGCGACGGGCTGCTGCAAATGGAGGGCCTCGCGCGGCGGCAACTGATCGACCGCAGCGAGGAAATCGCGCGCCGGATCGAGCGGGTGCCAGGCATCGAGTCGGTATCGCGGACCGGCATCGGCATAGACCCGATGGGCTCCAAGAATACGGTCGTAAACGTGCCAGGGCGCGAGCAGCCAGTGCTAATGGGCAATTACACGATCGACGACCGTTACTTCCGGACGATGGGGATCAGGCTGCTCGCCGGTCGAGAGCTTACCTTCGACCGGCCGCTGGATGTCGAACCGCTCACGATCACCTCCACCGACGCGGATGAGCGCGCCTATGCGGCGCGCGGCGTCAACGTCGTACTGAACGAGCGCGCCATGCGCGATCTTGGCTTCGCGAGCCCCGAGGAAGCGATCGGCAAGAACTTCACGATGGGGCTGGTCGATCCGAAGAACGGCGCGGTCCCGATCAACATTGTTGGCGTCGTCGCCGACGCGCGCGTGCGGTCGATCCGCGATCCGCTGGAGCCGATCGCCTACCGCCTGTCCAATTACGGGCTCAGCGCTCTGGTGGTTCGTTACAACGACCCGGAGCCTGCAGCTTTGCGCGAGCGGCTCGACAGAGAGTGGAAGCAGATCACTCAGGACGTGCCGTTCCAGGCGGAGTTCAGCGAAGATCTGGTCGCCGAGCAATATCTCGCCGAACAGGCACAGGCGCGGATTTTCGCCGGCTTTTCCCTGCTCGCGGTGATCGTCGCCTGCCTCGGCCTGTTCGGCCTGGCCGCCTTCACCGCCGAGCGGCGGACCAAGGAAATCGGCATTCGCAAGGTGCTGGGCGCGCGCACCCGCGACATCGTGAAATTGCTCGCCTGGCAATTCTCCAAGCCGGTGATCGTCGCCAATCTGATCGCCTGGCCGCTTGCTTGGTGGGCGATGAGCAATTGGGTCCAGCGCTTCGACGAAGCGGCGCGCGTCAATATCGGCGTAGGCCCCTTCGTGCTCGCCGGCCTGCTCGCGCTCGGCATCGCCCTCGGGACGATCGCGACGCACGCCATCCGCGTGGCCCGCGCCAACCCCATCCTCGCTTTGCGCTACGAATAGGAAGTCCCATGACGAGCGAAACCATTGCTTCCCTTGGCCTCGCGATCGCCGCTGTGCTGGTCGTGGCGATGCTCTGCGCGGCCGCTCTTTCCGCTTGGCGCGGCTGGCTCGGCTACAAGCAGCTGCAGATCGAGGCGGCACGCCCAACCGGGCCGACCTCCGACGAGAATGACGCCCCGGCCGAAACCGACACCGGCGTCCGCATCGAACTGGCGGCGGTGAAGGAGCGGCTGCGCCAGTTGGAGGCGATCGCCAGCGGGGTCGAACTCTAGCATTGGTTTCCCGGAGCGCTCGGGCCTGCTAGGCGCGCCGCCGACAGCCGGTCGGCGCCAAGGAGCTCCCGTGATTCCGTTTATCGATTTGAAGAGCCAGTACGCACGCATCCAGGACAAGGTCGAAGCGGCCGTCCTCAAGACCATGCGGAGCGGCACTTTCATCCTCGGCCCCGAAGTGCTGGCGCTGGAGGCGCGCTTGGCCGCGTTCGCGGGCACCAGGCATTGCGTCTCCTGCGCGTCCGGCACCGACGCACTGGTGATGGCGCTGATGGCCAAGGGCGTTGGCCCGGGCGATGCGGTGTTCACCGTCCCCTTCACCTTCATGGCGAGCGCCGAGGCGATCTGCACGGTCGGCGCGACGCCGATCTTCGTCGATGTCGATCCGGCGACCTTCAACATCGATCCCGCCGCTCTGTCGCGCGCGATTGAGGCGCTTGCGACGCGCGATCCGTCCATCCATCCGCTGCCGCGCTGGGACGGGGACAGGCTGGCCGGCCTGACGCCGAAGGGCATCATCGCCG
>JBBSLM010000316.1:0-3248 GCA_038255245.1 Sphingomonadales bacterium | reverse complement strand
TCGCCATCCGCGCAGAAGGCGAAGATCGTCTCGATCCGGTGATAGCCGTCCGGCTCTCGCGCCCGCACGTGCAAGGCCAGGTTGAGCTTGGCGTAAGCGGTCTCGCGCATCATCGCGCGGCAGGCGTGGGCAGCCCCCGATCGATCTTGCCGCGCAGCCGCTCGGCCACCGCGCCCTCGGCATAGACCAGGGCCGCCCGCCAGGCGAAGCGCGCCTCGATCCGGCGGCCGGCGGTGTAATAAGCGTCGCCGAGATGCTCATTGATCTCGATATCGGCCGGCTCGCCCCGCGCCGCGCGCTCGAGCAAGGGGATCGCTTCGGCCACCCGGCCGCGCTTGAACAGGGCCCAGCCGAGCGAATCGATGATCGCGGCATTGTCCGGCGCCAGCCGCACCGCCTCGCGGATCATCGCTTCGGATTCGTCCATCGCCTCGCCGCGGTCGATCATCGCATAGCCGAGATAGTTGAGCACCAGCGGCTCGTTCGGCGCGAGCCGGTGCGCTTCGCGCAAGGCGGCACGCGCCTCCGGCCACTTCCCACCCTGATCGAGCGCGCCTGCGCGGGCGAGGATGATCGTCCACAAGGGCAAAGCCGGATCGGGGCTGGTCCGCGCCAATTCCTGCGCGCGGGCATAGGCCTGCGCGGCCTCATCATGCCGGTTGGCATCGTCGTGGAGCTGACCGAGTTGCACCCAGTCGCGCACTTCGCGCGACCCGGCGCGCGTGCGTTCCGATACTTCCGCGAAGGCGACCGCCGACTGACCGCCCCGGCTGAGATAAGCGATGCGCAGATCGCGCGCGACCGAAGCGAACGGGCTTTCCGCCGATACGCGGGCGAGGATGCGGGCGGCGGCGGCAGGGTCGCTGTCGTCGGCGATCTCCGCCGCGATCATCAGCGGCTGCGCGGCTTCGGGCGCGAGATAGGACGCCAGCCGCGCGAGGATCAGGCCTTCGCGGGCGACATTCTGCTGGCTGAAATCGATCGCCACGCGCGAGAGGAACTCGGCGAACCCCTCGGCCGCGGTGTCGAGCCGGCCGGGCAATGGCCGCCCGGCTTCGATCATCCGGCGCGCTGCCGCCATGGCGGGCTGATCCCCGGCGGCGAGCGCCAGTGCCGTTGCCCGGTCGCCCCGCGCCTGAAACTCGGCGGCGGCGAGCAGGCGCAAATGCTGCGGGCGAAGGCCGGCATCGGGCGACAATGTCAGGAACAGGCTGCCGTCGCCGCGCCCTGCCGCCAGTTCCAGTAGCGCGCGATGTTCCACCGCGTAGCCGGAAACGGGGCCATTCTCCATCGGCGCCAGTGCGGCGGCGGGATCTCCCACCCGCGCCCCGAAGGCACGCCAGGCGCGGATCGCAGGCGACATCAGCGACAGGACCTGGTCCGTGGCAAGGAGCGCCGCCTCGCGCTCGGCCGCCGCCCAGTCGCGCGTTCGGAGCGCCTCGGCCGCCAGCAGGACGCGGCGCAGCGGCGGCAACGCGCCCGCCGCGTCCAGCCGCCGCGCGGCAGTGAGCGCCAGCGGATAATCGCCCGAGGTCAAAGCATGTTCGAGCGCGCGTTCCGCAACGACCTTGCTGTTCGGATCGGCGGCCAGCAATTGCGCGAATTGCCGGCTGGCCCGCTCATCGGCGCCCGAATCGGCCGCGACCCGCGCCTCGAGATAGGCTCGTTCCCGGGCGGGATTGGCAATGGCGGGCGCGGCGAGAACAGCCGCCAGCGCCCCGGCCAGAACGATACGCTTACATATTGGGATAATTGGGTCCTCCTCCGCCTTCCGGCGTGACCCAATTGATGTTCTGGGTCGGGTCCTTGATGTCGCAGGTCTTGCAGTGGACGCAATTCTGCGCGTTGATCTGGAGGCGGAAAGCATTCCCCTCCTCGACGAATTCATAGACGCCGGCGGGGCAATAGCGCTGCTCCGGGCCGTCATATTGCGGGATGTTGACGGTGGTCGGGATCGACGCGTCTTTCAGCGTCAAGTGGATCGGTTGATCCTCCTCGTGATTGGTGTTGGAGACGAACACCGACGTCAGCCGATCGAAGCTGATCATTCCGTCGGGCTTGGGATAGTCGATCGGCGTCGCGAGATCCTTGCGAATGAGCGTCGTGTGATCGGCGTGGTGCTTCATCGTGAACGGCAGCCCGATACGGAAATTTCGCATCCACATGTCGGCGCCCGCGAGGACGGTGCCGATCGTGCCACCCCATTTGGCCACCAGCGGCTCGACATTGCGGACCATCTTCAATTCGTCCGCGACCCAGGAGGCGTGGAGCGCGTCGTCATAATCCTGCAGCGTGTCGGCGGAGCGATCCGCGCCGATCGCGGCGAAGGCGCTTTCGGCGGCGAGCATGCCGGACTTCATCGCCGTATGCGTGCCCTTGATCCGCGGCACGTTCACGAAGCCGGCCGAGCAGCCGATCAGCGCGCCTCCCGGGAAAGCGAGCTGCGGAATGGACTGGTAGCCACCTTCGTTGATCGCGCGCGCGCCATAGGAGACGCGCTTGCCGCCCTCCAGAAACTGGCGGATCGAGGGATGCTGCTTCCAGCGCTGGAATTCCTCGAACGGCGAGAGGTAGGGATTGCGGTAGGAGAGCGCGACGACGAAGCCCAACGCGACCTGATTGTTGTCCTGATGATAGAGGAAGCCGCCGCCCCAGCTGTCGTCGTCCAAGGGCCAGCCCTGGGTGTGGACGACGCGGCCAAGCTCGTGCTTGTCGGGGTCGATGTCCCACAATTCCTTGATGCCGATGCCATAGACTTGCGGCTGGCGGCCTTCATCCAGCTTGAACTGCCGCTTCAATTGCTTGGTCAGATGGCCGCGCGCGCCTTCCGCGAAGAAGGTGTATTTGCCGTGCAGCTCCATGCCGGGCTGATAATCGGGCCGGTGGGAGCCATCGCGGGCGACGCCCATGTCGCCGGTCGCGACACCCTTCACGCTGCCGTCGTCGTGATAGAGAATCTCGGAGGCCGGGAAGCCGGGGAAAATCTCGACGCCCAGTTCCTCGGCCTTGCCCGCGAGCCAGCGGCACAGATTGCCGAGGCTGCCGGTATAGGTGCCCTTATTGTGCATGAAGCCTGGCGTGGCGAGGTGCGGGATGCCGAACTTCTTGTTCTTCGTCAGCACCCAATGCTCGTTGCGACGGACCGGCGCGGAGGCGAGCGGGCAGTCGTCCGTCCGCCAGTCGGGCAGCAATTCGTCGAGCGCCTTCGGATCGATCACCGCGCCGGACAGGATGTGCGCGCCGACCTC
>JBBSLM010000315.1:0-3266 GCA_038255245.1 Sphingomonadales bacterium | reverse complement strand
GCGCCCTGGCTGGTCGGGTTGGCGCTGCGTGCATCGGAACGGCGGAACAGCTGGAAGCCGGGAACGTCGCGAAGAATGGTCTCCAGCCGGTTGGAGGGCGACAGCGCCAGGGCCCCACGGTCGATCGTGGTCACGGCATAGACCGCTTCCCCCGCCGGCGCCGCCAGTCCGCGGCCGGTGACGACGATCTCCGGCAAGGGCGGGTCGTCCTGAACGGGTTGGGACAGCGCGGACAGCAAAAGGGCGGCGGTAAAACTCACCGCCGCCCCTTAATCACCGCATAGCGCTGAGGCTATGATGCAGGTGGGCTATTCCGGCGTCGCTTCATCGGCGTCCGGCGCTTCCGGGCCGCCAAGGCCGCTCACCAGAGCCTCGAACTCGGTGCGGCTGTAACCGATGATCAGGCCGCGCTCATTCTTGTAGAAAGCGTCGAGATTCAGCCGGCCGCGGGCATTGCCCGTGCTGACCACCGCGCCGGCGGCATCGGCGGTCTCGATCGTCCCGACCGGCTGGCCCTGCTGGTCGATGACCTGCGCCCCAACGACCAGATCGGCCGCGGCGGCGGGGGCCGGAGGCGAGACCGCGACTGCCGCCTGGGCAGGCGCCGCGGGAGCGGTCTGCATGGTCGGCTGTTGGGCCGGGTCGGCAGCCGGTCCCGGCTGGACCGGAGACTGCGTCGCCGGAGCGGTGGACGTGGCGGGATCCTGCGCGGCCGCCGGCACGGCGAAGGCCGACACCGCGACTGCCGCGAGCAGGGTGCGAGTTAGTTTCACGTTATTTCTCCATGACTTACGTCTAAACACGAGCACATGGCTTACCAACGTGAGACTCCCCGTTTCGGGCGCAAGGATTGCGACCGCGCGAAGCGATTCAGCGGCGGGTTGTTAATTCAGATCAAGTGCGCCGCTCGGGGCGCCCGCAACGGGCTTCAGAGCACGTATTTGCTGAGGTCGCTGTTGCGCGCGATCGCGCTCAATTGCTGCTCGACATAGGCCGCGTCGACGGTGATCGTCTCGCCGCCGCGATCCTCCGCCTCGAAGCTGACCGTCTCCAGCAATTTTTCCATCACCGTCTGCAGCCGCCGGGCGCCGATATTCTCGACCTCGGCATTCACTTCGGCGGCGATCTTCGCCAGCGCGGCGATGCCTTCGGCTGTAAAGTTGATCTCCACGCCTTCGGTCTGCAGCAAGGCGCGATATTGCTCGGTCAGGCTGGCCGTCGTGTCCGACAGGATGCGGACGAAGTCCGCCTCGGTCAGCGCCTTCAATTCAACCCTGATCGGCAGACGCCCCTGCAATTCCGGCAGCAAATCGCTCGGCTTGGACGTGTGGAATGCGCCGGAAGCGATGAAGAGGATGTGATCGGTCTTCATCGGGCCATATTTGGTGGAGACGGTCGTGCCCTCGATCAGCGGCAGCAGATCGCGCTGCACGCCCTCGCGGCTGACCGAGCCGCCGCGCACGTCGCTGACCGCGATCTTGTCGATCTCGTCCAGGAAGACGATGCCGTTCGCCTCGGCATCCTTCAGCGCGACGCGGTTGACGTCGTCCATGTCGAGCCGCTTGTCGCTTTCCTCCTCGACCAGCTTCGCCAGCGCTTCCTTCACCTTCAGCTTGCGCTTCTTCTTCGGCGGCCCGCCCATCGCCTTGCCGAGCATGTCGCTTAGATTGATCATCCCGACCTGGCCGCCCATGCCGGGAATCTCGAACGGGGTGTTGGGCGTGTCGGCGACTTCGACCTCGACTTCGCGGTCGTCGAGATGGCCTTCGCGGCCCATCCGGCGGAAGCTTTCGCGGGTCGCCTCGCTCGCTTCCTTGCCGGTCAGCGCGTCGAGCAGCCGCTCGACCGCCGCTTCCTCGGCGGCGTCCTTCACCGCGACGCGCCGCCGCTCGCGCTCCAGCCGCACCGCTTCCTCGGCCAGGTCACGGGCGATCTGCTCGACGTCGCGGCCGACGTAGCCGACTTCGGTGAACTTGGTCGCCTCGACCTTCACGAACGGCGCATCGGCCAGCTTGGCCAGCCGGCGCGAAATCTCGGTTTTGCCGCAGCCCGTCGGCCCGATCATCAGGATATTCTTCGGCGTCACCTCGTCGCGCAGCGCCTCGGGCAGCTGCTGGCGGCGCCAGCGGTTCCTGAGCGCCACCGCGACGGCCCGCTTGGCGTCGTCCTGGCCGATAATGTGCGCGTCGAGCGCGGCGACGACGGCCTTGGGAGTGAGCGCCTGACCGAGGGTCGAAGCGGGCGCGGCGGGAATCAGTGTGTCGGGCATAGGCGGCCTAGATGTGGCGGCGACCACGTCGCTTCAAGCGGAGCGGCAACCAAGGCCCGTCTCTCTTCAAGCGCAGCGCCAGGCGGCATTGAGACGCTGGTGGTCGGCGATGATGCGGGCGATGTCCTCGTCCTGCGGCGTCGCGTCCCATTCGCCGCGCTCGAACGTGCCGCCGAGCAATATGCCGTCGGCGCGGGGGAACATGTAGCCCTGATCGCCGGTGAAGGCGTAGCGCACCTCCGGCTGGGGCAACATGATCGCGAGCTGGCCGCGGATCGGCACCAGCTCGGTATCGCCGAACAAGGCGTGGGAGCCGAGGCCGGTGCAATTGAACAGCAGCGGCTCGGGCAGTTCGCCGAGCTGCGCGGACGCGGCGAAGGCGCGCGTGACGAACCGGCCGCCGGCCAGCTGCACATCCCTGGTCAGTTCCCGCAGGAAACGGCCCGTTTCGACATACATGGTGTCGAAGCGGCCGACGGTTTCGGCCGGAAATGGGTGCTCGCTTCTCGCCAGCGCGCGACCGCCCGGATGGTATCGCGCCAGCGGGCCCGGCGCTTCCCCCGGCTCCGGCGCGCTGCCGATCGTGTAGGTCGGCAGCCAGCGAATGCCATAATCGTCGCCGACCATGATCTGGAACCGCCGCCAGCTATAGGCGAGCGCGGCGGCGAATTGTGCGCGCCATGCGGGCGTGACCGCGCTGTCGCGATAATGGCCGAACGGGCTCCACTGGCCGCCGGCAATGTTGGAGGTCGTCTCGGGCGGCAGCTTTTCGGCATAGATGGTGACGGGAAAGCCCGCCTCCTGCACCAGCCGCGCGGTGGTGAGCCCCATCACGCCGGCACCGATCACCGCGACTGCGCCCTGATGTCCGCGCAAGCCGATATCGGCGGCGAGCCGGGAGGTGCCCCAGCTCAAGGTGATCCCCGCGCCGCCATGGCCGTAATTATGCACGAGGCGCTTGGCTCCCAGCGCCTCTTCGCGAACGACGAAGCCGGCG
>JBBSLM010000314.1:0-3271 GCA_038255245.1 Sphingomonadales bacterium | reverse complement strand
TTCGCGGCGCTCGCTCTCGGCGAAGTTGATCGGGGTGGCGTCGATGCTGAGCAGACGGCCGTCGGCGTCGCGGACGAAACGGCCCGGGAAGGCCGCCTCGATCTCCGCCGTCGCGGCCGGGAAGCCGGCGATCGGGTTGGTGATCTTGTTCTCGGTATAATTGGCGCGGATCGACAGGCCTTCCATCGGGCGGGCATTGACGCCGAGATTGATCACCCGGCGGCTGTCCGCGACCAGCGCGGCATTGCCGCCGTCGATGCGGGTAATGTCGACCGTCTCGCCGCGCACGAAATCGAAGACGCGCACGTTGGGCGTGGCGATCACGGGATCGCCGAGCTGGGTGATCGACGGAGCGCCTTCCTCGTGCGTCGCCGAGGCGATGAAGCTCAGCCATTCGGTCGGGCGCCAGTTCAGGCCGTAGCCGATCGTGGTGAGCACGCCGAAATCGGAATAATGTTCGGCATTGAGGTTGAGGTTGACGCTGAGGTCGCCGATCGCGTCGAGGACGCCCGATTCGGTCGAGGTGATCGGCAGATCGAAGTTCGCCTGCCCCTCGAAGCGCTGGCGCGACAGAGCGGTTTCGCGGAAAGTCCCGCCCCGGGTCGACTGGCTGTCGAAACTGCGCAATTCGGTGTTGAGGCTGAAGCTGGTGCGCAACGGCCCCGCCCAGCCTTCGAGCGGCGCGCCGTTGACGACGAGGCCGGCGGTCAGCGCCTGATTGACCTGCTCGGCAATGTCGGCGGGCGAGCCGGCCAGGCGTTCCGTCTCGGTGTCGGTTTCGACGCGATCGTAATTGGCGGTGAAGTTCCACCGCCACCGCGCAATGTCGCCGTTCATGGCGAGGCCGAGATGGCCGTTGAAGGTGTCGCTGGCGCGGCCGAGCGGGGTTACGGCGTTGAGGTCGTTGGTCGGCAGGCCGAGCAAGCTGCGCGTCTGCGTGATCACATAACGGCCGTCGACGGTCGCGCCGACCGTGCCGAGCTGGCGGCTGTGCTGCGCGCTGAAGCTGAAATTGTCGCTTTCGGGCAGCAAGGTGCGGAAGTCGCCCGCGTCCCGGGCCCCGGGCAGCGAGGGCATGGCCTGAATGATGTCGCGCTGGCTTTCCAGCAAAGCCGACTGGTTGCGATATTCCACATCGAAGCTGGTCCGGGTCGGGCCCGCGATGGTCAGATAGTTCACGTCGATCTCGGACGTGCCGCGCCCGCCGACGCCCGACATGCCGCCTTCGATCTCGGCCGTCACGGCGTTGAAATTGTTGCGCAGCACCAGGTTCACGACCCGCTGGTCGGCGCGATAGCCATATTGCAAGGCGACTTCCTCGGGGAAGATATCGACCCGCTCGATCGCCTCGGGCGGCAAATCGCGCACTTCAGAGAAGCTGGAGATGCGGCGGCCATTGACCAGGACTACCGGCCTGCCGCCGCCGCGGCCGCGCGAACTGCCGGTCTGGGGCGCGAGCGCGTCGAGCAGTTCGGCGACGTTGCTGGCGCCGAGCGCGCGGATTTCGCGCGGGTTGAGGCTGACCTCGGCCGGGATGTCGGTATCGACCGTGCCGCGCGGTCGCGAGCCGGTGACGACGATCTCGCCTTCAACCTCGCCGTCCAGATATTCGTCATCGGTCATCACGTCGCCGGGCACGGGCTGCTCCGCGGCGGCGCTGGCATCCGCGGTGAAGCCGCCGTCGAGCGCCGGCTCGGGCGTGGGCACATCCACCACCGGCGGATCGGCCTGCTGCGCGAGAGCTGGAAAGGCAGTGCCGCACATGGCGGCGGCGAGGATGACACGGAAACTACGCACACAAAATTCCTTGAACGAGCGGCGATGAACGCCGGGCAAACCCAAGCGGTTGCGCATCAGCTAGCGGCCAATTGTATCAGAAATGTGCCGGTGTATTGCCGAACTGCATCAGTTGGCGCTTCGCCGGGGGTGGAGGCCCGTGCGTAAGTCGCCGGGCCGAATCTCCGCTAAGGGTGGAAAGGGGACATTCGATCCTTTGGATGACACCGCGCCAAGCGCCGTATTGTTGCTGATCGCGCCCCGCCTGTGCGGACCCTAAAGCGTCATGTCAAAGGTCGGGATGATCATGGTGAGATCGTCCGCCGGGCCGAGAGAGGCGAGCGCCGCTTCGCCATCGCCATCTAACAGTTTGACCATGGCCGGCCCGCCAAAGTCCCGCGCGAAGGCGATGTCCAGATGGCCGCCTTGTGAGCCGCCGTCGTTGACGGGGCCGAGCCCGTCGAGCTTGAGCATGTCCGGCCCGCCGGCATCCATCACCAGCAACGTCGTGCCGTCGACTCCGGCCTTCAGCGGCTCCTGCGCCGCCGCGTTGACGCCGATGAAATCGTCCACCGTGATCGGATCGGCAGGGCTGATCACGAGCACGATTTCCAGATCGGAGACGCCGTCGCCGTTCACGTCGCCCTGGATCAGCCAGATCGGGCCGCCCAGGGAGATGTTTTCGAACCGCAGCTCACCGGCTGTGCTGGAGAAGGCAGCGTTACCGACAAACGTGAAATCCTGATTCCCGGCGACATTGGTGTTGGCGTCGATCCGCGACAGATCGATGCGGTCGCCAGCGTTGAAGTCCTGAATGCCGTCCCGCTGGGTCGAATTGGAGTCGGTCACCGCCCGGTAGGCGAAGATGTCGTTGCCCGCCCCGCCGGTGAGCGTGTCGCCACGGCCCCCGCCAAAGATTAGGTCGTTGCCCGAACCGCCGGTGATGACGTCATTGCCGTCACCCGAATAGATTTCGAACCGGCCGTCCAGCTCGGCGGAGCCGTTGAACGTTAGCGTTTCGGTGGCTGTGAGCGTGTTGGCCGAAATGATCAGCGTCTGACCGGCCGCGACGTTGGCGTTGTTCATGGTAAGGTCGTAGCTGACCGTCCCGCCGCTCGACCCGAACCGGTTGTCGCTGGCCGAGAGCAAGACGAGGAACTCGATACCGCTCATCTGCGCGGCGCCGAAAGTGACGGTGAAATTCCCCTGCAGGCCGAGCTGATCCATATTGCCCGCGCCGCCGTTGATGACGTCGCTCGCGCCAAAGCGCCCTTGGCCGAAAAAGAAGCCGTCATTGCCGGCGCCGCCGGTCAGATTGTCGGTGCCAAGGCCGCCATAGATCAGGAACGAGCCGTCGGTTTCGGCGGATCCGTTGAAGGTAAAGTCCTCCCCGACGCGCAGCGTGTTGGCCTGGATGATCAGCCGCTGCCCGGCTGCCACCGCGGCGTCGGGCGAAATGATATTATAGTCGTAGAAGTTTCCGGCATTGTCGCCG
>JBBSLM010000313.1:0-3300 GCA_038255245.1 Sphingomonadales bacterium | reverse complement strand
GATGGAGATGATGTCGGGATGCGCGTCGGTGAAACCGCGGCCGAGATATTGCGACAGCTGCGTCTCGAGCGCGGCGAGCTGGCTGCCGGCCGGGCCGCCATAGGCGCCGTTCATGCCGGGGATCGGCGTCGTCGCCGGGGTCTGCTGCAGCTGGTTCTGCATCGCGCCGATCGCCGCCCGGGCGGTAACGATGGTCTGGTCGAGCTGGGCGAGCTCCATACGGGCCGCTCCCATCCGGTCGCCGACCGAGCCGCCGCCGGGGAGAACGCCCAAAAAGCGCTGCTCGAATTCGACCCGGCGCTGTTCGGCTTCACGCAGCTGGGCTTCCCGCCGCTGCAATTCCTGATCCAGGAAGGCGATCGACTGGCCGGTTTGTTCGATATTGGCGCCGCCACTGGTGAAAAGCTCGATCAATTGCTGGACGACCGCGGCCGAAGCGCGGGCATTCTGGCCATTGGAGAGGCTGCCAAAGCTGGTCGTCGCGGTGATTTCGAAGATATTGTCCGGCATCGCCGTGATCTTGATCTTCTCGCGCAGCGCCCCGATCGTGCTGTTCAGCCCGGCCTCGTCCGCGGCAAGCGTGTTCAGCTCCGTGCGGCGCACAACGCGGGTGAGATTCTCGTTCGAGGTCAAGGTCTGCTTCAGGCGCAGCAGGCTTGCCGCCTGATCCACGCCACCCGACGCGCTTTCGCTCGGCAGCACCTGGGTGATTTGGGCGAAGACCTTCGCCTTCGCCTCGAAGCTGTTCGGGATGAAGCTGATCGCCAGCCAGCCCGACGCGGCAATCACCCAGGCGACGGCGAGCGCCAGCCAGCGGCGCTGCCACACCTGGTGCAAGGCGATCCGGAAGTTTTCGTATAGACCGTTCATGCCGGCGTGCGTCCTTGACTGCGTGAGGGCGTGTGCCGGCTCAGAACATGCTTTCCGGGATGATGATGACGTCACCCGGCTCGAGCTTGACGTTGCAGCTGATGTCGCCGCGGCGAAGCAGACTGCCGATGCACAGATCATATTCGCGCTGCTGCCCGGTGGCCCGGTCGTAGCGGATCAGGCGCGCGCGGTTGCCGGCGGCAAATTCGTTGAGGCCGCCGACCGCGATCATGGCGTCGAGCAAGGTCATGTTGGCGCGATAGGGCAGAGCCGCCGGGCGCGCGGTGGCGCCGACGATGCGGATCTGCTGCGCGAACGTGCCCTGCGGCCGCTCGACCATCACCGAGACGATCGGCTCCTGGATATATCGGCTGAGCACCACACTGATGTCATCGGCGAGCTGCGCGGGCGTCTTGCCGACCGCGACCATGTCGGTGATCAACGGCGTGGTGATGCGGCCGTCGGGGCGGACCGAGATGCGGGTCGAAAGCTCCGGATTGCGCCAGACGAAGACGCTGAGCTCATCGGCGGGGCCGATCTGGTAATTCTCGCTGACTTCCTCGGAACTGCCGACAAAGCTGGCCGGCGGCAGGGCATTGCCCGTGCGTCCGGTGGCGCAGCCGGTGACCGTCAGCGCGAGGCCCGTCAGCGCCAGTGCGAGGTTCCGCTTCATCACTATAATCCCTTCGACACACAGGCCGGGAACGCCCGAAATCGGCCGGCCTTTGGGGAAGCTATGGCGCGAAGAGGTAAAATTCAGGTTAGGAACGAGCGCGTCGTTCGGCCCGTCCCACGCAGGGACGCGGCGACCCCGACAGGTTAACCGCCGACGACGACTTCCGAAGCGGGAGTTTGGCTCAGAAAGGCCTGTGGGCTGGCGGTGAGGCCGTAGGCGCCTGCGAGGAAAACGGCGACCAGATCGCCCACGTCCGCGCGTGGCATCATGACGTCATCAGCCAATATATCGAGCGGCGTGCAGAGGCAGCCGACGATCGAGACCTCCTCCTGCGGTTCGCGGCCGAAGGCGGAGGCGATCGCGACCGGATAGTTGCGGCGGATCACCTGGCCGAAATTGCCGCTAGCCGCGAGCTGGTGCTGCATGCCGCCGTCGGTGATCAGGAAGGTCTTGCCCTTGCTGACCTTCCGGTCGACGATCCGGGTCAGATAGACGCCGCACTCGCCGACCAGCCAACGGCCAAGCTCGATAGCGAATTTAGTGCTTTGCAGTCGCGGACCGCGATCGGCGATGCGGGCGCGCAAGGCCGCGCCGATCGGAGCGATGTCGAGCGGCTGGTCGCCATGGACATAGGGGATGCCGAAGCCGCCGCCGAGATTCAACTTAGACAGGTCCGCGCCGATCGCGTCGGCCAGCTGCTCGGCAAGGTCGAGCGTGGCCTGCTGCGCCTCGATCAGGGCATCGGCGCTGAGCGCTTGCGAGCCGGCGAAGATGTGGAAGCCCTGCCAGTCCGCGCCGGCATCCAGGATGGAGCGGACGAGTGCGGGAACGCGCTCGGCATCGACGCCGAACGGCTTCGCCCCGCCGCCCATGCGCATGCCGGAACCCTTGATCTCGAAATCGGGGTTCACGCGAACGGCGAGACGCGGCGTGACGCCAAGCCGCGCGGCGATAGCGAGCGCGCGAGCGGCCTCGCCTTCGGATTCCAGGTTCACGGTGACGCCGTAGCGGATCGCCGCCTCCAGCTCGGCATCGCGCTTACCGGGGCCGGCGATGCTCATCGTCCGTCCATCCGTGCCCGCGGCCAGGGCGGTCTCCAATTCGCCACCTGAAGCGAGGTCGAAGCCGTCGACCAGCTTTAGCATATGAGTGAGGATTGGCTCGTATGGATTTGCTTTCACGGCATAATGTAAATCGACGCCGCCGAAATGCATCCTGAATGAAGCGACCTTCGCGTCGATCCGGTTGAGGTCATAACCGAACAAAGGCGTGCCCGCCGCGGCAACCAGATCGTCGGCACGACGGCCGCCGATCAACAACATGCCGTCTTGGTCAGCCGCGAAGCCGGCGGGGATCGGACCGGTCGGCTTAGTCATGCCGTCAATTCCTGTTCGAGGCGGTTGCGGTCGATCTTGCCATTGGGGCTGCGCGGCAGCTCCTGACGCCAGAGGATCGTCTGGGGTTGCATGAAATTGGGAAGCACGCGACGCAGCCTGGCACGCAATTCGGCTTCGTCCGGCTCGCCCGAGGCGCGGACGATCAGGGCGATGGCTTGCCCCAGCAAAGGATCGGGCGTGCCGAGCGCGACCGCTTCGGCCACCAGCCCGGAGGCGATGGCCGCTTCCTCGATCTCGGTCGGGCTGATCCGGTTGCCGGCGCTCTTGATCATGCCGTCGGCGCGTCCGACGAAATAGAGCAGGCCGTCATCATCGCGCTTTACCGCGTCGCCGGACCAGACGGCGGTGCCGCCGTAG
>JBBSLM010000312.1:0-3320 GCA_038255245.1 Sphingomonadales bacterium | reverse complement strand
GTAGAAATAGAAATTGCAGCGGCCGTCCGAGGCGTAATTGCCGCCCTTGACGATGCCGAAGGCGGTCGTGCCGACGAAGACCGGCCCGCCGCTGTCGCCGCCGCGGCAGCTTGGCCCCGCCACCGTCACCCAGGTGGTGTGGCACGGGCCGCCGCACAGATCGCCCGGCGGCGCGAAATCGGTCAGTTCGACTTCCGCGCAGGAATAGCCGCTCGCTTCGCCACGATGGCAGACCGTCTCTCCCGCCCGGGTCCGCGCCCGCAGGCGCCGATCAAGCTGCGGCCGCGCGGCGTCGCTGGCGCGGAACAAGGCCTGCTGCGGTTCCGGCCCGACATGCACCTGCACGTCCTGAAAGCGTGCGCCCCAGCCGCCAATATAGTCCAAAGGCACGTCCGCGCCCGCCGCGTCCTTGTAGCTCATCGCATCCGGGCAATGTGCGGCGGTGACGATCCCCGTCCGCATCCCGTCGGTGACCGCGAAGCCAGTGGTGCAGAGGAAACGCCGGGTGTCGCCCGGATTGGTCCCCTCCAGCCGGCCGCCGATGCCGGAATTCTCGGTCTCGGCTTCCCGGTTCAGCACGCGCATCTGCACCGGGACTCCGGTCAGCGCCGCGATCCGCCCGCCGACCGCGTCGGCCGCTTCCCCGCGCAGATCGCCCAGATCGGCCATCACCACCAGCGCGCCGATGCGCGCGTCGAAACCCATGCCGTCATGGTCGACGATCGCGCGGATGGCGTCGCGATGCCGGTCCATCGCGGCCAGGATCTGCACGCGGGTCGCCCGCGCACCGGTTTCGAACACAATCGGCAGGATCATTCCGCCCGCCCGGATCGAGCGGCTTGCCACGGGGGCACTCCCGGTCAGGCGTACGCGGATCAGGAAGTTGGGTGCATGCTCGATCGCGATGCCGGCGAGGCGCGCGGCATAGGCGTCCCGGATTTCGTCCGTGACCGCGACGCTTTCGGCCAGCGCGCGCAGCCGCCGCAGCGCCTCATCCTCGGGCACCCCGTGGTTGCGCGCATATTCCGCCGCGTCCTGCGCCAGCGCCTCTGCTTCGGTCTGGATGTCCTGCGCGGCCGCCGGAACGGCGGCAAAGGCGAGCAGGAGCGGCAAGAGCAGGCGGCGCATCAGGCCAAGGATAAGATCACAAGCTGACCCCGGCGTGAAGATTGCGTGTGCCGCCGCTTTGGCCAGGGTCCGGACTCGAGTCCCGCAATGGTCGGGATCGCCCGGAGAGGTCCGCTGGCAAGGCGCGCGGCGCAACGCGTAGCGGGGCTACGCGCAAGCAAGCAACGTAGCCAGCGGACCTCTCCGGGCGACCGCGCAGCGGCGGGCGGATTTTGGCGCGTGGCGGCGTCAATCGTCGGTCACGATGCGAAGGCATCGCTCCACTCCTCTTTCCTTGCCACACGCCAAAATCCGCTCCGTCACGACCGTTGCGGGTCTCGAGTCCGGACCCTAAGAGCCTTGGGCATGCGGGAAAGGGGCACAATTTCGCGGGCCGCGGCGGCCGGGGCGCGCGCATGAGCATCGCGCACGGGCCGGCCCAGTCGCCGCAGCACGCCTTCCAATGGTGGGAATATCGCTGGGCGGTCCTCGCCTTCATTCTGGTCTCGGCCGTGCCGTTGCTGTGGCCGGATGTGCCGCCGATCGTCGACCTGCCCGGCCATATGGGCCGCTATCGGGTGCAGCTCGACCTCGCATCCTCGCCCGAGCTGCAGCGCTATTACCTTTTCAACTGGGCGCTCATCGGCAATCTCGGCGTCGATCTGATCGTGCAGGCGCTGGGGCCGGTCTTCGGCATCGAGCCGGTCGTCAAGGCGGTCGCGATCAGCATCCCCATGCTGACCGCCGCCGGGCTCTTGTTGGTCGCGCGCGAAGTGCATGGCCGCGTGCCGCCGACCGCCTTGTTCGCTTTGCCTTTCGCCTTCAATTATCCCTTCCTGTTCGGCTTCGTGAACTTCGCGCTGGCGATGGCCTTGGCCCTGCTCGCCTTCGCGCTCTGGTTGCGGCTGGGGCGGCAGGAACGCTGGGGGCTGCGCATCGCGCTGTTCATCCCGATCTCCTGCCTGATCTGGATCTGCCACGCTTTCGGCTGGGGCACGCTCTGCCTGCTCGCTTTCTCAGCCGAACTGGTCCGCCGCTACGACCAGAGCGGCAAATTCTTCCTCTCCGGCTGGCGCACCGGCCTGCACTGTCTGGCGCTCGCTTTGCCCTTCGGCCTGATGCTGCTGTGGCGCAGCAATGCGGGCGGGCAGACGTTCGACTGGTTCAACTGGGAGGCGAAGCTCGCCTGGCTGCAGCGCGCGCTGATGGACCGCTGGGAATGGTTCGACATCGCCTCGCTGCTGGTCATCATCGCCCTTTTGCTCTGGGTGCTGATCAGCAAGCGCCTCACCTTCTCGCGCAATCTCGGCGCGTCGACCCTCTTTTTGCTCGCCGTCTATTTGCTGCTGCCGCGCGTGGTGTTCGGCTCGGCTTATGCCGACATGCGGATGGCGCCCTACATTTTCGCCATTGCGATCATCGCCATCCGCGTGCCGGAAGGGCATCTGAAATTGAGCCGCGCGCTGGCGATCGCGGGCCTGGCTTTCTTCGGCGTGCGCACCGCGGCGACGACGGTCAGCCAATATCTGTTCGACGCGCGCATCGACCGCGAATTGGCGGCGCTGGAGCATATTCCCATCGGCGCGCCGGTGGTCAGCTTCGTCGGCCGTCCCTGCGTCGAGCCATGGGGGATGAGCCGCCTCCACCATCTGCCCGCCATGGCCACCGTCCGCCGCCTCGCTTTTTCCAACGATCAATGGACCACCGCCGGCGCGCAATTGCTGGAGATCAACTATCCTGAGGGGCGCGAATTCGTCCGCGATCCCTATCAGATCGTTTCGGAAAATCGCTGCGCCGGCGAAGCCTGGTATTCGATCGACCAGTCGCTGGCGCAATTCCCGCGCGACGCCTTCGACTATGTCTGGCTGATCGATCCGCCACCATACGATCCGCGCCTGACGGAGGGACTGACCGAAGTCTGGCGCGACGGGACCAGCGTCCTCTATAGGGTCGGCGGAACAGTATGGGTCGTCGATCCCGTACTGCCATAGCCTATTGCCTGGAGTCTGCCCTTGGACCGGCCCGCCCTTTCGGTCGTCATCCCCTGCTATAATGAGGAAGCCTGCCTGGCCGAGCTCCACCGGCGGGTCAGCGCGGCGGCGCGCGCCGTGGTGGGCGATTCCCACGAAATCGTGCTGATCAACGACGGCTCGCGCGACGGCAGCTGGGCGATGATGCAGGCGTTGAGCGCGCAGGACCGCCATGTCGTCGCG
>JBBSLM010000311.1:0-3320 GCA_038255245.1 Sphingomonadales bacterium | reverse complement strand
TCGAGGTGCGAGACCCCCTCTAGCCGACATTCGCCAGCAGTCTCCCGCTCACCGGAAGGCGGGCGCTGCAACCCAAAAGGGGAGCCGGACGCGGCGTAATTGCGTCCGGCTCCTTTCATTTTCGGGCCGGACGCGGCACTCCGTCGGCATGATCGCTCTTCACATCGACGGTCCCATCGCGCGGCTGACGCTGAACCGTGTGGAAGCCCGCAACGCGCTCGCCGTCCGCCATTGGCAGGCATTCGCAGACGCACTCCCGCAAGTCGCCGGGTCTGGCGCGCAACTGCTGGTCGTATCCGGCGCCGGCGGCGCGTTCAGCGCGGGCGCCGACCTGGCCGAGTTCGAAACCTTCCTCGGCGATCCCGCCGCACGGGCAGAATTCCGTGAGGCGATGCGCGCCGCGACGGACGGGCTGGCAGCTTTGCCGCTCGCGACCATGGCCTGGATCGACGGACCTTGCTTCGGCGCCGGCGTGGCGCTCGCCATGGCCTGCGACATCCGGCTCGCCTCACCCGCCGCGCGCTTCGCGATCACGCCGGCGAAGATGGGGATCGGCTATCCGCAGCAGGATGTCGCGCGCCTGGTCGCCTTGGTTGGGCCGGGCTGGGCGTCGCGGCTGCTCTTCACCGGCAGCGCGATCGACGCGGCGACCGCCGAGCGGATGGGCCTGGTCGAGGAAATCGCCGACTCAGCCGACGCTCTGATTGCCGAGATCGCCGCCTGCGATCCCGGCAGCATCGCCATGTTGAAGCGCGGGATCGGTCTTGCGTGCGACGGCGCTGCCTCGGACGCGGAGCAGGATGCGCGGTTCGACTTTATGCTCGGTTCGGACGTCTTGCGCGATCGGCTGTCCCGGCGCCGCGCAGCCAGAGACTTGCCACCCGCCACCCCCTAATCCATGGAGCCGCCCGATGCGCGCCGCCTTCGCCTTGACCCTTATCCTGTTCGCCGCCGCCTGCGGCCGGAGCGCGGAGACGCAGAATGCGACGGCGGAGAGCGACGGCAAGATCGATTGCCGGATCGGCGGCGACACCCAGTTCATCCGCGCTTGCCGGGTCGAGCGGACGCGGGGGACGGACGGCACTTTGCTTACGGTCTTCAAACCCGACGGCGGTTTCCGGCGGCTGACCCAGACAAGCGACGGGCGCGGTGTGATCGCGGCGGACGGGGCCGAGCAGGCCGAAATCCGCATCGCCGGCGACGATCTGATCGAGGTGACCATCGCCGGTGACAGCTTCCGCCTGCCGGCGCGGATCGGGCCCGTTCCCCAGCAAGGCCAGTGACCGGGCGACCCATCCTGACGGCGGCCGGGATGCGCGCCGCCGAGGAGCGCGTGATCGCCGCGGGCACTTCGGTCGAGACATTGATGGAGCGCGCCGGCACGGCTGCGGCCGAGGCGATCTGGCGGCTTGCCGGGCCGATGCCCGCTCTAATCCTGTGCGGCCCCGGCAACAATGGTGGCGACGGCTATGTCATCGCGCGCTTGCTCGCCGAACGCGGTGCGCAGGTGCGGGTCGCGGCGCTGGCCGATCCCGCTACGCTGGCCGCGCAGGCAGCGCGCCAGGCCTGGACCGGCCCGAGCTGCGCGCTCGACGCCGCCGAACCGGCGCCACTGCTGATCGACTGCCTGTTCGGCACCGGCCTCACGCGTCCGCTGGCCGATGCGCCCGTTTTGATGCCGCTGGCCGGGCAAGCGCAGCTGCGCGTCGCGATCGACCTGCCCAGCGGCGTCGCCACCGACGATGGCGCGATCCTCTCGCCGGTGCCGGACTTCGATCTCACCATCACCTTCGGCGCGCTGAAGCCCGCGCATTTGCTGCAGCCCGCCGCGCGACACATGGGCCGGATCGTCCTCGCCGACATCGGTGTGGAGGCCGAGACGCAGCTCCGCGAAATCGCCCGCCCGCAACTGGCGCCGCCCGGCCCGGACGATCACAAATATACCCGCGGCCTCGTGACGATTGTGTCGGGATCGATGCCCGGCGCCGCCATCCTCGCCGCAACCGCCGCCGCGCGCGCCGGGGCAGGGGCGGTGCGGCTGCAAGGCGACAGCATCATCCAGGGCGTCCCGGCCGCGATCATCCAGAATGGCGAGGGCCCGCTCGACCGGCTCGACGACAAGCGCATCGGCTGCCTGGTCGTCGGCTGCGGCCTCGTCCCGGATGCGGAAGGCGCTCGCCTGCTCGACGCCGCCTTGGACTCCCCGCATCCCCTCCTGCTCGACGCCGGCGCTCTCCACCTCCTCGCCGAAGCCGGCCTCGACCGCATCAAGGCGCGCAACGCCCCCACGATCCTCACGCCCCACGGCGGCGAGTTCGCCCGCTTGTTCGGGGAACGCGAGGGCAGCAAGGTTGGCCGCGCCCGCGCAGCGGCGGCAACCAGCGGTGCCTTCATCGTCTTCAAGGGCGCCGACACCGTGATCGCCGCGCCGGACGGCCGCGCCGCGATCCTGCCGCCGCCGCCTTATTGGCTCGCCAGTGCGGGGACCGGGGACGTCCTCGCGGGCGTCATCGGCGCGATGGCCGCGCGCGGTCTCGACCCGTTCGACGCGGCCTGCGCCGGGGTCTGGCTGCACGCCCGCGCCGCCGAACTGGCAGGCCCGGCGCTGATCGCCGACGATCTTCCCCGGCACCTCCCGACCGCGATCGCCGAATGTCTGTAGCGATCATCCGTCTGGCCGCGCGCGGCGAGGGCGTCACCGCCGATGGCCGCTTCGTGCCGCTCACCGCGCCGGGGGATCTGGTGGCGCAGGACGGCGCGATCACGCCCGGCCCGCATCACGTCACGCCGCCCTGCCGCCATTTCCCGACATGCGGCGGCTGCCAGCTCCAGCATGTCGACGACGCGGCCTATGCCGATTTCCTGGTGGAGCGGATCGTCGGAGCGCTCGGCGCGCAGGGCATCGCCGCACCCGCGCTTCGTGCGCCGCACATTTCCCCGCCCCGCAGCCGCCGCCGCGCTTCGCTCCGCATCGAGCGGCGCGGCAATGCGGTGCAGATCGGCTTCAATCAGGAGAGCAGCCACCGCATCATCGACATGCGCGAATGCCATATCCTGCGGCCTGAATTGTTCGCGCTCGTCGCGCCGCTTCGCGCGCTCATGCTTCGCCTGATGAGCCCGCGCGGCAATGGCGGGGCGCGGCTCAGCCTCGCCGATCGCGGCGTGGACGTGTTGCTGGAAGGAATCAGCGCCGATGGGCTGGAAGCGACCGAGGCGCTGGCGGCTTTCGCGTCCACGCACGCCTTGGCACGTCTTTCCATCGATGACGGTTACGGCCCCGTGACGGTCTGGGAGCCTGAGCCGGTCACGATCACGCTCGG
>JBBSLM010000310.1:0-3331 GCA_038255245.1 Sphingomonadales bacterium | reverse complement strand
GGCCGGAAGATACGGGAGCGGGCTTTATCGCGGCCATCGTCGGCGCGCTGATCTTGCTCGCGCTTTACCGGCTGATTGCCGGGGGCCGACGGACAGGCTGACGCGCTGATGCGCCGGCGGCTACCTTGGCGGTGGCCGCCGGCCCTACCTTCAGTCGGCCGCTCACAAAGAGGGACTCAAGAATGGCAGACTTCATGGCCAACTACGGTTGGTTCGGCTGGATCATCATCGGCGGCCTGGCCGGCCTGATTGCCAAGGCGATCATGCCCGGCCGGGATCCCGGGGGCTGCATTCTGACGATCGTGCTCGGCATTGCCGGCGCGGTTCTGGCCGGTTTTCTCGGCCGCGCGATCGGCTGGTATGGGCCGGAAGACAGCGGTGCGGGCTTTCTCGCCGCCATCGTCGGCGCTTTGATCATCCTGGCCATCTATCGCATGGTCGCGGGACGAAGGTAGCCTGCGGGCCGGCGCCGCTCCGGCGGCGCCGGTTCAGCTTTCAGTCGTGTACTTTCCGGTAAATCCGTTGGCCAACAACGAATGCTTTCGGAAAAAGGACATGATATGAAGAGGTTCCTGCTCGGCTGCGCGCTCGCCGCGGCCCTCCCCGCGACCGCCGTGGCACAGCCGCAGGCGGTCGCTCCCGCAATGAATGGCGTGCGGCTCGATGTGGTCGCGACCGGCCGCGTCGCGCGAGCCCCTGACCAGGTCACGCTGTCGGCCGGCGTGACGTCGCGCGCCGCCCAGGCCGAAGCCGCGCTCGCCGACAATGCCCAGCGCATGACCCGCGTCCGCGCCGCGCTGGAGCGGGCCGGGATTGCGGCGCGCGATATCCAGACGGGCTATGTCGGCCTCAGCCAGGATTATCGCCCCGACCCGGCCAACAATGGCGAGATGCGGCCGTCCGGCTATGTCGCCACCAACAATGTCAACATCCGCTTCCGCGACATCGCCCGCGCCGGGCGGATCATCGACACCCTGGTCGCGGAAGGCGCCAACAATGTGAACGGCCCCAGCTTCGGCATTGCCGATCGCGAGCCCGTCATGGACGAAGCCCGCACCCGGGCGATCACCGCCGCGCGCGCGCGCGCCGAACTTTATGCCCGCGCGCTGGGGACGCGCGTCCTGCGGATCGTGGCAATCAGCGAGGTCGCGAGCGGCGGGTCGATCGTGATGCAATCGGCCAATTTCGCGCGCGCCGAAGCCGCGGACACAAGGATCGAGCCGGGCGAGGTCGAGGTCGAGGCCAACGTGATGGTCACGTTCGAACTCGAGCGTCCCGCCAGTTAGGCAATAAAAAGCGCCGCTCCGGACGGGCCGGAGCGGCGCTTGCTTACTTCCGTCTCAGTTGCGGATTAACGGACCGCGCCGCGGCGGAAGAGGTTGACGACCGCGAGCAAGATGATCGCGCCCAGCAGCGACATCAGGAAGGTGCCGACGGTGATGCCCTGGTTGATCGAGCCGCCGCCGAAGATGAGGCCGGCCACAAAAGCGCCGACGATCCCGACGATGATGTTGAGCAGGATGCCCTGCTGTGCGTCGGTGCGCATCACGATGCTGGCGAGCCAGCCGACGACACCGCCCACGATAAGCCAAAGAATGATACCCATGAATCTATGCTCCCGATCTTCAGTTCAGGCATGCCGATGGCCGCCCTTGGATTGTGGAGCACAGACGCGCGACGGGCCGAGTTGTTCCTGCCCCGTGACGAGTCGGCTTCGGCGTTATCGGGGAGGGGCGAAGCAAAACGGGCCGCCCCGGCTGGGACGGCCCGCTTCGTCTTCGCGGATCGCGGCGCTCAGTAGCGCTGCTGACGCTCGTACAGCGACTTGTAATGCTGGATGCGCGTGACCCGCAGCCCCGGCATGCCGGAGCGGTCGATCGCGCGTTGCCAGCCGGCAAACTCCTCGAGGCTCAGCCCGTAGCGTTCGCAGACTTCGTCGACCGAAAGAAGGCCGCCGGCCACCGCGGCGACCACTTCCGCCTTGCGGCGCACGACCCAGCGGGTGGTGCCCGGGGGTGGCAGTGAATCCAGGGTAAGCGGTTCGCCAAGCGGGCCGATGACCTGTGCCGGGCGAAATTTCTGGTTCTCGATCATCGAAATCCTCAACCTACAGACTCAAACACAACAACGACCGTCCCCGCTCCTCCTGTAGTCCCGGGGGATTGAAAGAAGCCTAAAATCGCACGGTAAATTTCCCGGTTAGGCGGGGTTTACGGGGTATTGAGACGGCGTGCCGCGACGGCACGGTTGAAACAGCCGTCCTGTGCCGCGCGGGCGCCGCGCCAGCCTTTTGCCCCGCCAATCAGGGTGGCGGCGCTGTTCGCTTCACCAACCGGCGCGGCTTTCTTAACGCCGGCCGCGATCCGCGCGGTCGGCGTTGCGGTCTGCCGTTCGTAAATTTGCGCGACGAGCATGTCATGATCGAGCCGCAGCCGTTGCGGCTGCCCGAGCATGCGCCCGGCGCGAATCAGGAAGGCCTCGTCCACCGCGCCGCCTTAGGCGGGGAGTCTTGAAGGGCGGGTAAAGACTGGGCGCGGGCCCGCGCAGCCCCTATGTGCGGGCGCATGCAGGCCGATTTCCAGCTCGATCGCCCACTCGGCGCAGCGCGGATCGTCGTCGCCATGTCCGGCGGCGTCGATTCGTCGGTCGTGGCCGCGCTTGCCGCGAAGAGCGGCGCGGAGGTGATCGGCGTCACGCTGCAGCTTTACGATCATGGCGAGGCGGTCGGCCGCGCCAAGAGCTGCTGCGCCGGCCGCGATATTTACGACGCGCGCGCGGTGGCGGACCGACTCGGCATCGCCCATTACGTCTTCGACCTCGCCTCGCGCTTCAAGGAAGACGTGATCGACCGCTTCGCCGATTCCTATGCGCGCGGTCGCACGCCCATTCCGTGCGTGCAGTGCAATCAGGGCGTGAAGTTCACCGATCTGTACGGTATCGCCCGTGATCTCGGCGCCGATTGCCTGGCGACCGGCCATTATGTCCGGCGCGTCGTCGGTGCGAACGGGCCGGAACTGCACCGCGCCGCCGATCCCGCGCGCGACCAGAGCTATTTCCTGTTCGCCACGACGCGCGCGCAGCTCGATTTCCTGCGCTTTCCGCTCGGCGGCCTGCCCAAGCCGAAGGTGCGGGAGCTGGCGGCCGAGCTCGCGCTATCGGTCGCGGGCAAGCCGGACAGCCAGGATATCTGCTTCGTGCCGAACGGCGATTATGCGTCCGTGGTGAAGAAGGTGCGCCCCGAAGCCGCGGTGCCGGGCGAGATTGTCGATCTGGAGGGCCGGCCGATCGGCAGCCATGCCGGGCTGATCCATTTCACCGTCGGCCAGCGGCG